>JAHKKL010000232.1 GCA_020027635.1 Gammaproteobacteria bacterium | reverse complement strand
ACCTACGGCGATGCGGTACGTGATCGAGTGGCCTAATAGCTGATCCATCGGCCCCGCTTCGACAGCCTCCCCAGACAGATAGCTGTTCTCGGCAACTGCTCCCTGCGTCGCCTAAAGCGCCTACTCTTGGTGCTCTACCTCCATTATCCCTGTGCATCGTCCCTGCGGCCGACGATCCCGCCAGGCCCCTCCTGCCCTTGGCCTATCCGTCTGTGGCATTGCTACTGATGGCCTTAGAAGCATCCACGTTGCGCTGCAGCCAGAATTCCAGCAGCGCCAGGTGCCAGAGCTTGCTGCCGAGGATCGGCGTGTGGTGCTGTTCCGGCTGTTGCAGCAGCCGCTCGAGGTAACGGCGCTCGAACAGGCCACGGTCGTGGCAGGCGGTGGAATCCAGCACCCCGCGCACGAATTCCAGCGCCTCGCCGCGGATGAATTTCAGCGCCGGCACCGGGAAGTAGCCCTTGGGCCGGTCGATGACGTTGTCCGGGAGCAAGCCGCGCGCGATCAGTTTCAGCAGGTGCTTGCCGCCGGATTTCAGCTTGATGTCGGGGGGGACCTGGATGGCCAGTTCGACCAGTTCGTGGTCAAGAAATGGCACCCGCGCCTCCAGACCCCACGCCATGGTCATGTTATCCACCCGCTTGACCGGATCGTCGACGATCAGCGTGGTCACGTCAAAAGCCAGTACGCGGTTCAGAAAGCTGTCCATGCCCGTCGCTCTCAGCCCCTCGGCAACCCGCGGCGAGGTGTAGTCGGGTCCGTGATACGCGGCGGTGACCGTCTCCAGCAGTTCCTCGTGGCTGCGGTCGAAATACCGCGGCCGGAAGCGCTCGATATCGCTGCCGGTGGCCGCCTGCATCTCCGGATACCAGAAATAGCCGCCGAATACCTCGTCGGCCCCCTGCCCGCTCTGCACCACCTTGACTTCCCGCGCGACCCGCTCACCCAGCAGGTAAAACGCCACGGCATCCTGGCCGACCATGGGTTCCGCCATGTTGTCCACGGCTTCCGGCAGGCGGGCGAGCACTTCCCCGTTGGGTATGGAAAAACGGTGATGCCGGGTGCCATAGAGGCCGGCGACCAGATTCGAGTATTCGAATTCGCTGCCCTTCTCATGGGGATGATCCTCGAATCCCACCGAGAAGGTGAACAGGTCGCCGCCGTTCGCCGCCGCGAGCAGGGCGACCAGCAGGCTGGAGTCCAGCCCTCCGGAAAGCAGGACGCCGACCGGCACATCGGCAATCGTCCGCCGCCGTTTCACGGCGCGGATCAGCGTCTCCTGCACGGCCTCCGCCCACTCCCACTCCGTCAGCGCGGGAACGCGCTCCGGGCATACCAGCCGCCAGTAGCGCCGCGGTTGCCGGCGGCCATCGGGGCCGATGGTGAGGCTGTGTCCGGGCGCGAGCTTGCGCAACCCGCGCAGCAGGGTCCGTGGCGCCGGCACGACGGCATGCAGGGTCAGGTGGTGATGCAGGGCCACCGGGTCTAGGGCGGTATCGACACCGCCGGCGGCGAGCAGCGCCTGGCTGGTGGAGGCGAAGCGCAGGTAGCGGCGCGTCAGGCTGTAATACAGCGGCTTGATACCCATGCGGTCACGCGCCAGAAACAGGGTGCGCGCCTTCGTGTCCCAGATCGCGAACGCGAACATGCCGTGCAGATAACGGGGGCAGTCCTCGCCCCAGTGGGCATAGGCCTTGAGGATGACCTCGCTGTCCCCGTCGGAAAAGAACCGATAGCCCCTGGCGATCAGATGCTGCCTCAGTTCCGGGTAGTTGTAGATGGTGCCGTTGAAAACCAGCACCAGGCCGAGTTCCCGGTCGACCAGCGGCTGGTTGGACCGCTCGGACAGATCGATCACCGCCAGCCGGCGATGCCCCAGCGCCACCGGCGCATCGAGGTAGTGCCCCGCCGCATCCGGCCCGCGCCGTTCGAGCCTCGCCATCATCTCCTGGATCGTGCGTGGATCCGGGGGAGTCTCATCGAAGCGCAGTTCACCGCATATGCCACACATGTGTCTAGTCCCGTGAAAATGATTGAGCGTTGGCGGAATCCCGATCAGGGCACGACCGTGAGCCGGGACACCACCCGCCGTACATGCGGTGTCGAGCGGGCCAATTCAACGGCGCGCGCGGCGGCAGCCTGGCTTCTAACTGAACCTTGCAGGGTAACGACGCCCTGATAGGTCGTCACCCGGATGGCCAGGGCATCGACCAGGCGATCGTTGACGTATCGTGTATTGATCGACGAGGTAATCGCGGCGTCATGGGTAGTCTCCCCGGCACTGGTGCGCTTCGCCGCGGCGTCGTGGCCGCCCGCCGGAGCGCCGCCGGCCACCAGGGCGGCGCAGCCGGCAAGCATGCCGCCCATGATGAGCAGCATAAGAAACTGCAGTGGCGTTTTTCCTGCGTCCATCCCGCAATCCATTCCTTGTATCGATACGCTACCGGGCGAGCGCCGCACACTGTAACGCAACCGCTTTCACAAGGGTACCTAGTCGCGCGCCACGCCCCAGCCGCCCCCGCCCGGCGTGGCGATGGTAAGGCGCTCGCCCACCTCGACCCTGAAACTGGTCTTCGCCGGCAGCGGCTCATCCCCGCGCCAGTTCGCGCCCGCCTCACCGGCCCCGCCGCCGGCCAGACCCCACGGGCGATGGCTGCGACGCTCGGTCAACAGGGTCACCGTGGCGGCTTCGAGGAATTCATATTCGCGCACCAGGCCATCGCCCCCGCGCCGCTCGCCGGCCCCGCCAGAATCCTCGCGCAGCTGGTAGCGCCGCACGCGCAGGGGGAAATTCATCTCCAGTACTTCGATCGGGGTGTTGCGGGTATTGGTCATGTGCGACTGGACCGCGCTCAGCCCGGGGTAGCGGCAGCCGGCGCCCATGCCGCCGCCGAGGGTTTCGTAATAATCCCAGGCACGGCCGCCGGTGCGCGCGCCCATCGCCAGGTTGTTCATGGTGCCCTGGCTGGCAGCCGGGATGCGCGCCGGGATGGCCTGGGCGAGCGCGCCCATCACCACGTCCACCACCCGGCTGCTGGTCTCCACGTTGCCGGCGGCCACCGCGGCCGGCCGCCGGGCATTCAGCAGACACCCCGGCGGCGCATGCAGGCGGATGGCGTGAAAGCTGCCGGCGCAGGCCGGAGTATGCGCCGGCATGAGGCAGCGGAACACGTAGTAGACGCCGGCCGCCGCGACCGAGAGGGGGCAGTTGATATTGCCCGCCACCTGCGCGGCCGTGCCGGTGAAATCGACGTCGATGCCGTTCGTCCCGATGGTGATCGCCACCCGGATGGCGATGTCGCGGTTACCCATGCCGTCGTCATCCATGACATCGGCAAACCGGTAGCAGCCTGCGGGGATGACGGAAAGCGCCTGATCGGCCAGCCGTGCGGCATAGTCGTTCACCGCCGCGAGCGCCGTATGGTACTGCGCCACCCCCAGGGATTGCGCCAAGCTTGCCAGTCGCTTTACCCCGGTGCGGTTGGCGCTGATCTGCGCGGCCAGATCGCCTTCCATCTGCCGGGGGTTGGCCGTGGCGGCGGTGATCACCGCCAGGCACTCGGCGACCGGCACGTCCCGGCGCAGCAACGGCGTGGGCGGGATCACCAGACCTTCTTCCTCGAGTGACCGGGAAACCGGCATGGAACCCGGACTGCGCGCACCAATATCCGCATGGTGCGCCCGGTTGGCGACGAAACCGATCAGCGCGTCCCGAACAAACACCGGGGCGATCAGCGTCACGTCCGGCAGATGGGTGCCCCCGAGGTAGGGGTCGTTGACGACCAGCATGTCGCCCGGCGCCCACGGTGCCGCGCCGACCAGCTCCCGCATGGCAAACGCCATGCTGCCGAGATGCACCGGGATATGCGCCGCCTGCGCGCAGAGCCGGCCGTCCGGGTCGAACACGGCGCAGGAGAAATCCAGCCGGTCCTTGATGTTGGTCGAGAACGCGGCCTGCCGCAGCACCGCTCCCATCTCCTCGCAAACGGCATCGATGCGACGGGAAAACACACTGAGACCGATGGCGTCCACACGATTCCCCCTGTCAGTTACCAAACCAAACCCTAGCTCTGCCTGATCGGAGTAGCCGCCTCATGCCGGGT
>JAHKKL010000231.1 GCA_020027635.1 Gammaproteobacteria bacterium | reverse complement strand
CACCTATGATGACGACGTCGAAATGGTCAGTCACGCCCTGCCCCGGCCAGTCTCGGGTCAGCAAGCAGCTGGCGGATGACATCGCTCTCAAGCAGGGCGATGCCGCGTGCGCGCAGCGCCAGCGCCGCCTCCGCCGTATTGACCGTGTACGCGATCCACTGCCAGGGCCCGGACCACAAGGGTTGCGGCGCCGCCGGCAGGCGTTTGCGGTAGCAGATCAGGTACTCCGGCCGCAGCTCGGCGGCCGCCGCCCGGGTATCATCCGACCATTCCGGCAGGACCCAGCCGATGGGCAGGCCGCTCGCGCGACGGGTATGGAGCAGCGGATCCCGTTGAAACGAAATGATGATGCATTGCGCCAGCACCTCGCGCAGTTCCGCCAGGATGATGCCCATCACGTGGGCGGTGCCGAACGCCTCGATGCTCTCCGGTTTGACTTCGACAAACGCGCGGGCCTGGGGCCATCGTTTCAACAACGCGGCCAGTTCACCGAGGCGGGCAAGGCGCGCATCGGCAAACTGTGTGCCGAAACGCCCCGGGTAACCGGCCGGAAGATTGCCGAGGGTCGCGTAATCGGTCTGCATCACCACGTAGTCGTGGCCGGTCACCTTCAGCACATCGGGGTCATGGCAGAGCACCGGCACGCCGTCGGCGGTAATCTGCACGTCGGTCTCGATACACGCGGCGCCTGCGCGCAGCACCGCCTCGAAACCGGCCAGCGAATTCTCCGGAAAGGTTTTCGGTTCGCCCCGATGGCCAATCAGGATGGTCTTCATGGGGCTCTCCTCCGGTTAGGGATCAGCCGATTCATGCCTGTTCAATCCTTTCATTCCGGCCGGAGAATACCTCAGGCAGTCGCCTGCTTTCCTACACTAGAACGAAACCAGTTGTTCGCCCGTGGGCTCGGCGCAACAGTACCAGTTCTCGGACAGCCGCGGTATCGCCTTGCCGGCGCAATCGGGTGCGAGCGGCGGCGCGGCGATGCCCGCCTGCCGGTGGGCACGTTCCCAGACGCCCTGGAAGATGGCGCGTCGCGGCAGATCGTCCCGCTCCGCCTGCGCGACCCAAGCCTGGATGTCCTGTTGCAATTGATCGACGCGCGGGTCGGGGTTGCGCCACGGATGGCCGAGCAATTGCCGGTCGAACGGCTCGATGATGCCGGCCAGGCTCGCCAGGCGCAGCAGGTAGGAGCCCGCGGGGATCAGCAGCCGGATCGACAACTGCACCGGCGCAACGCTTTCGACCAGCCGCAGCTCGACGATCTGGCGTAGCAGCTCCAGGTAGACCTCCAGCGTCGTCCAGGGGGTAAATGCCACGAAGGTGGGCGTAAGATCGATGCCGGTCGCGCGCAGGAAAGCCAGCGCGGCGATGAAATCCGCCCGCGTGTGGCCCTTGTCGAGTTCGCGCAGTATGCCGTCGTCGACGGACTCCACCGCGGAGAGGATAAACAGGCATCCGGTGTCCCGCAGCGTCCGGATTTCCCGCGGGTAATTCACGATGTGTTCGATCTTGATGGTGGCATCGTAAGTCACATCGGGAAATTCATCATGCAGGACGCGCACGATCCTGAGCGCATGCCCCGGGCCGTTGAGAAAATCCGGATCGCCGAACGAGATATGCCGGGCCCCTTCCCGGATCTGCGCCCGAATGTCATCCAGCACGATGTCGGCCGGTATAACCCGGAACCTTCCCTGATAGACCGGGACGATCGGACAGTGACGGCAGAGATATTTGCAGCCACGGGTCGTTTCGGCAAACCCGACCGTCCGATGCGAGCCGTCGGGATGGATCAGGCTGGCGTAGCGTGACAAGGCCGGCAGTTTGCCGCGCTGCGGAGCGATGAAGTCGATCTTGTCGAGGCGGATTTCGGGTTCCGTCTGCTCACCCGCCTGGCCTGTCTTCAGGCGCCTCACCAGGGAAACCAGGCCCGGCTCGTATTCGCCGCCGAGGATGGTTTGCACCCCCAGGGACCGGAACAAGGCCGCGTTCATGGGCGCATACAAGCCATAGACACACAGGCTGGCCGCCGGGGCGAGTTGACGGATCTTCGGCAGTGCCTCGATGGCGATGCGGGTCGCCGTGTGCATGGCGACGTAGATCGCCACCAGGTCGGTATCCGCCTCCAGGTAATCGTCGAGTCGCTGTATCGAAAGGTCGCAGCAGACGACGGTGCAGCCCTCACGTTCCAGCCAGGCGGCCGCCTCCGCCAGGCCGAATGGCTGACGCCCCAGTTCATAGGGGTTGACCAGGGTGATTTTCATGCTTGATTATAGTGATATGTCATACGGATACACGATATTCATTTGACGATACACACATTCCTTTTGGTCACACGGTCGCCTGATGATGCCGCCCATCGGCCGGAACATTCTGACCGGCCCAGTCGGTATAGTAGTCGCATCCTATCGGGATAAACACGGATCGATCGTGCGTCTTCCATCGCAGGGTATTTAAACGGCAGATTACCCACTAGAATTCGTGCCAGCATGTCCCGCTTTCCGGCATGTACCGGCCACGGGACAGGTATCCTGTAGCCGACCGTTCAACCTCTAACCGGCAAAGTACAGACCCGCATGAAAACCCTCCCCGCCGTTCAGTACATCGACAACCCGCTCGCGCTGACGGAATTGTGCGCGCAGTTGCGCGGCAATCCCTGGCTTGCACTCGATACCGAGTTCCTGCGCGAGAAGACCTACTATCCCAAACTGTGCCTGCTGCAGGTGGCAACGCCCGATCTGGTCGCGTGCATCGATCCGCTCACGCTGGAGGATCTGTCTCCCCTGCTCGATGTGATCTACCAGGAAGGCATCACCAAAGTGATGCACGCCGCACGCCAGGACATGGAGATCTTTTTCCATCTGCGCAATGCCCTGCCCTCTCCCGTCTTCGACACCCAGATCGCCGCGCTGCTGCTCGGCTATCCGGACCAGATCGGCTACGGAAATCTGGTAAAGGAAACGCTCGGCATTGAGCTCGAGAAACTGCATTCCCGTACCGACTGGTCACGACGTCCGCTCTCGGACGAGCAGATCCGCTATGCGGCCGAGGATGTGTTCTACCTGGCGCAGGTTTACCAACATCTGGTTGAAAAGCTCTCCGGACTGGGCCGTCTCGACTGGCTGTCGGAGGACTTCGCACGGCTGACGCACGTCGAACTGTACAACAATGATCCTGCTCATGCCTGGCTCAAGGTGCGCGGAGGCAACCGCTTGAAGGGCGCCAGTCTCTCCGTGCTGCAGGCGCTTGCCCAATGGCGTGAAACCGCCGCCCGGGACCAGAATCGCCCGCGCGGCTGGCTGCTACGCGATGATGAGTTGGTCGAGATCGCCCGCCACCTGCCCGTAACACCGGCCGCGCTCGGCGCGATCCGGGGCCTGCATGAGCGTTTCATCGATAAACACGGCGCCCGGCTGCTCGAACTGGTCGCCGATGCCAGGCGTCACCCCCCCAAGCCGCTGACCTCAACCGAACTTCCTGTACGCCTCTCGCCGCTCCAGGAGGCACTGGTTGATGCGATGATGGCCGTGGTGCGCGTGAGCGGAGCGGAAAACGCTCTCAACCCGGGCGTACTCGCCTCGCGGAAACAGCTGGAACAGCTCGCGAACGGCACGCCGGACAGCGAGGTGCTACACGGCTGGCGCGGGCAGTTGGTCGGCAAGCGGTTACAGGCGCTGCTCTCCGGTAAACTCGGCCTGTACGCGCACAACGGAGCCGTTGAACTCAGAACCGAATGACCACGAGTAGAACCCCAATCCTGATAAATGGCCACGGAAGCACACGGACTATGTACTTGGCACCTCGAAAAATTGGTATTTTTCCCTGTAGGAGCGAGCTTGCTCGCGAGCATTGCAACATCTACAGGTTCGCGAGCAAGCTCGCTCTTACAATAGTTTAGATTCGAATCTTTCGAGGTGCGGATTCCGTGCCCCTTTCTCAGCAGGCGGATGCTGAGTGCGTACAGCAGCACGATGAACCCGATGCTGATCACGTAGGAAGCCGCCAGCGAGATGTCCGTGACCCCGAGAAAGCCGAAGCGGAACGCGTTGATCATGTACAGGATCGGATTGACCAGCGAGACATGCTGCCAGAAGGGGGGCAGCATCTTGATTGAGTAAAAGATGCCGCCAAGGTAGGTGAGGGGCGTAAGCACGAAGGTAGGGATGATCGAGATGTCATCGAAGCTCTTGGCATAGATGCCGTTGATAAAGCCCGCCAGGGAAAACAGGATGGCCGTCAACAGGATCATGCTCAGCATGACCCAGAGGTTATGGATGCTGAGGGGGGTGAACATCAGGGATACCAGCGTGACGGCCACGCCGACCGTCAGTCCGCGTGCCACGCCACCGGAGATGAAACCGGTCAGGATGACGTAGTTCGGCACCGGTGCGACCAGCATCTCCTCGATGTGGCGCTGGAATTTCGAACCGTAGAACGATGACACCACATTGGCGTAGGCGTTGGTGATCACCGCCATCATGATCAGCCCCGGCACGATGAACTCCATGTAGCGGAATCCCTCCATGTCGCCGATCTGGGAACCGATCAAATTGCCGAAGATGATGAAATACAGCGCCGTGGTGATCATCGGCGGCAGCACCGTCTGTATCCAGATGCGCGCATAACGGAGGATCTCCTTGGTCAGGATGGTGCGAAAGGCGATGAATTTCTGCTGAAAGGTCATGACTCAGGCCGCGTTGTTTCCGTTGCCCTCGACCAGGCGGACGAACAGCTGTTCCAGGCGGTTGGTCTTGTTGCGCATGCTGAGCACCCGGATATTGTGCCGTGACAGATCCTCGAACAGGCGGTTGATGGAGTCATCCCGGGAGATATCCGCCTCGAGGGTGGATTCATCGACCAGTCGCAGCTTGTGCTGCGACAGCGGCGGGACCTGCGTCAGCGGCGCGGCGATGTCGAGGACGAAGGTTTCCATGTGCAGCGTGTTGAGAAGTTTGCGGGTGCTGGTGTTCTCGATGAGTTCACCTTCGTCGATGATGGCGATGTTCCGGCACAGACTTTCCGCCTCTTCCAGGTAATGCGTGGTGAGGATTATGCTGGTCCCCGCCGCGTTGATCTCGCGCATGAACTCCCACATGGAGCGGCGGATCTCTATGTCGACGCCGGCCGTCGGTTCGTCCAGGATCAGCAGGCGCGGTTCGTGCACCAGGGCACGGGCGATCATCAGCCGCCGCTTCATGCCGCCGGAGAGAGTACGGGCCATGTCACGACGCTTTTCCCAGAGACCGAGCTGCCGGAGGTACCTCTCGGCCCGCCGGAAGGACTCGCCCCGCTCGATGCCGTAATAGCCGGCCTGGTTGGCGACGATCTCGACGACCGGTTCGAACTGGTTGAAGTTAAATTCCTGCGGCACCAGGCCGATGCAGGATTTCGCGGCGGAGGTATCCGTGTCCAGATCATGACCGAAGACGTGAA
The DNA here is from genome assembly GCA_020027635.1 of Gammaproteobacteria bacterium. Lineage (GTDB taxonomy): Bacteria > Pseudomonadota > Gammaproteobacteria > UBA9214 > UBA9214 > CAVQCA01. The sequence goes on along the minus strand of JAHKKL010000231.1, from coordinate 1,287 downwards.
CCTCGCCGCTGGTCTTGTTGACCAGGGAGGCGATAATCCCGATGGTCGTCGACTTGCCGGCCCCGTTCGGGCCGAGCAGCGCGAAGAAGTCGCCCTCGGCCACATCGAGGGTGATCCCCTTCAGGGCAACGTGACCGTTCTTGTAGGTCTTCTTCAGGTCGCGTAGCGATAAAGCACAGGGCATGGGCTCAAACCAGCTTAATGAGCAGAATGACGAACGCGATCACCAGCAGCAGGGGTACCAGCAGCCCGGCCCAGTCGCGGTTCTGCGCCTGCCGGCTTTGTTCCAGCATCGCCTTCACCCCGGGCCCGGCCCAGAGCAACACCAGAAGCGCAAGCACTCCCAGCAATACCATTTCCCAGGTTGACATCGTCTGCATAGTGATCAAAAAACCTTGAGGTGCTTGCCGCGGTTGATCCCGCGTGAATCAGGCGGCGGCGCCGGCCATGTTTTACGTTATGATAAGTCATCCGTCAAAGTCATGATGAAGGCACGTGCATGTCGCTGCAGAAAATTGCGTGTTACACGGGCCGGCAGCCCTCGCCGGTACACCCGTTCACCGTGAACAGGAGTACACTCGTTAACCGGGTACAGACATCATGACCCAGTGGGCCGAGGGCAGCGTCGTCAATCTCCGGCAATGGACGGAGGAACTCTACTCATTGCAGGTCAGGGCCGATATCGCCCCCTTCATCGCCGGGCAGTTCACCCGCGTCGCCAAGGAGATCGGCGGGGAAATCATCGCACGTCCCTATTCGTTTGTGAATGCGCCGGACAACCCCATGCTGGAGTTTTATTTCATCACGGTGCCCAGCGGACCCCTGACGCACGAGCTGATTCACCTCGGACCCGGCGACAACATCCTCGTTGCCCCCCGCGCGGCCGGATTCTTTATCCTCAAGGAGTTGCCGGATGCCGAGCATCTCTGGATGCTGGCCACCGGCACCGCGATCGGTCCGTTCCTGTCCATCCTCGGCACCCCTGAGGTTTGGAAACGCTTCAGGAAAATCATTCTGGTCCACTCGGTGCGCACAGCGCAGGAATTGACCTACCAGGAAACCATCGGGCGCCTGCTGGAACAGCATCCCGAGCAGTTGCAGATGATCCCCATGGTGAGCCGCGAGGCGGTCGACCACGCCCTCGGCGGTCGCGTCACGCAGGCCATCGAGGATGGCCGGCTCGAAGCGCGTACCGGGCTGTCGCTGGACCCGGCCACCTCACAAGTCATGATCTGCGGCAACCCCGCCATGGTGCATGACACGACGCATCTCCTGGAGGGGCGCGGA
>JAHKKL010000230.1 GCA_020027635.1 Gammaproteobacteria bacterium | reverse complement strand
CGCTGGCCTCGATACGCCGGACGGTCTCCGCGAGATCTGACTGCCGTTGCACCAGGGATTCCAGCGATTCACTGCGCAATGCCCTGGCCGCGTCCGGTGCATGCAGGGCATAGCGCGCCTTGCGGGCGGCGAGCATTTCATCATAGGCCGCGATGTTCGCGGCCCAGGTGTCCAGGTTGTTCCCCAGCGCCACCAGGTCACGATAGTTTCTGATCCCCTCCTGGAATTCGTTCGTGGCCAGCAGTTCCGGCAGGTAACGCAGGGCCGGTGTTTCCGCCGCACCGTTCAGTGGCTGCAGTCGACCATCGGTCCCATTGTCCCCGTGCCGCAGGGCCGCCAGCAGTTCACCGTCGCTGATGGCCTTAATGGACTCGTCCAGACGTTCGCGCTCGCGCTGGAAGACTGCGACTGCCGTCTCATAGTGTTGCACCGCTTGACCGTGCAGGTTCATGCGGTTAATGGCATAGGGAACCGCCAGCAGGGATTCCTGGACGGCAGGATCGGTCGGTGCACGCTGACCGAGTTCGGTCCAGGGTACCAGGGCGCGCGCGTAGTCACCGGCTTCGGCGTCGGCCCAGCCGGTGCCGAGCAGGGCCTTGTTCGACAGCGGCCCTTCCAGGCGCACCCGTTCCAGCACTTGACGGGATTTTTCGGCCGCGCCGTTTTGCAGATAGCCGTAACCCAGGGCGAGGTTTGCCTTGTCGCGCAGCAGGCGGGCTTCCTCATCGCCTGCCTGCTGCATGCCCACGGCATCCAGCTGCGCCTCCCCGTCCCCGCCGCGGCCGGCCCGGACCAGCGCTACACCCAGGTTGTACCGCAGATACGGCGACCAGTCCTTTCCGGCTTTTGCCTGCTGCAGAACGGCGATCGCCTCGTCGCTGCGGCCGGCCGAGAGCAGGACCAAGCTGTGCAGATTCATCACTTCCACCGAGATCGTAGCGGGCACCGGACCGGCGATCTTTTCCAGTGCCTGCAACGCGCGGCCGGGCTCGCCGCGCTGCCAGGAAACTTTGGCCAGATAGTACCAGGCCCGGTTGCGGGCCTCCTCCCGGGTACTGTCCGCGTCCAGCAGGCGGGTGAAAATGCGTTCGGCCTCGTCATGCAGACCGTAGGAGAGCTCGAGTCCGCCGAGCAGAAGTTCCGCCTCATCCGCGTGATGCGGCAGTCTCGACTGCGCGCGCGCCGTGAGCAGACGGATGATGCTGGTGAAGTAGTCCTGCTGGTAATAGTGGTACAGCACTTCGCCATACTGCAGGTCCCGCGCCGTCGATGGCGTTTGCTTTGCGGCGACGACTGTCTGGCAGCAGCCGAAACAGACGAGCATCAGCCACAGAACACGGGCTCGCAAGGCGAGGATCGCCAGTCCCGGCAACGCGGCCGTCATGGGCTATTCCCACTCCTTGATCTCGAAGTCCGGCTGCTCCTTGCTTTCCAGATCGACGATCTTCAGCTCGACGAAGCTGGGCCCCAGGCTCTTGGTGATGACATGGTTCGCACCGCGCCGGTAATCGCGTCCGTTGGGACCCTTGCCGGTGAAGATCGCGACCAGCTCGTGCTCCCCGGATTTGATATTCCCCATGTACAGCCGCTGCACGCCGCCGCGGTGCAGAGCCTGGACCTCGCGTTCGGTATAGAGATAATTGGTGACGACCTTGTCATCCACCTTGAGCTGCACGGAATCGAGCGCGAAGAACTCGCCCACATCCAGCGAGAGGAACACGGCGAGCTGGGTGCTGGAGGGAAACAGCAGTTCCTCCTCGAGCAGAAACAGGTCGCGGTTCAGTGCGAGCACCTCCTGCTTGAGCGACTGGACCTCTTCATCGAGGCTGGCGGCGGGTGAACGCACCTCTTTGCCTGCGTCGCCCTCGCCCGCCTGTACCGGAATGCCGGACAGGGCGAACAGCAGCAGGGAAAGGATGCCGGAGAAGAACGGAACTGCACTGCGGGTATCTCGGGGCATTGCTGGTCGCATCCTGAAGATGATTGCATTTACCACATCGCCGCCCGTTCCTCTACTGTCATGATCGACAGATGCGGCGGGTAATACCGAATCGGCTACGGGGTCGACTCAAGTGTGCAGGAGCCGCGGTGTCGTCGCTGCGATAGCGTTCACAGTTCAAAGGCCGGTCTGCCAGACATTGAGAACGCAACTCAGCGCAGGCGGTCCAGTCCCTTCGAATAGAACATCTTCCCCTGATTGTCGATGATCACCGCCTCGATGTCGGGCAGTGAATCGACGAGTTTGAGACCCGATTCCACTCCCATCACGAAGACGCTGGTCGAGAGGGCATCGGTGGTGGTGGCATCCGCACCAATGATGCTGACACTGCGCACGCCCGCGCTGGACGTGCCGGTCCGGGGGTTCAAAATGTGGTGAAAGCGCACACCGCCCTTCTCGAAATAACGCTCGTAATCGCCCGAGGTCGAAATGGCCGCATCCTCCAGTGGGATCATGGTGACCAGACCCTCCTTGTTGCGGGGATCGCGGATACCGACCATCCACGGCTGTTTCCAGTGTTTACCCAGGACGCGGGTATCGCCGCCGGCGTTGACCATGGCGCTTTTGACGCCGGCGGCCTGCAGAATCGCGATGCAGCGATCGACTGCATAACCCTTGGCGATACCGCCGAGGTCGATGCGTACGCCGGGATGCAGAAAGCGTAAGGTCGCGCCTTGCGGATCGATGCGGACATGATGGTAGTCGATGGCCGGCAGGGCCAGCGCCAGTTGTTCCGCGTTCGGCTGGATGCCCTTGCGGTAATCGTAATACTGCCCGGCGCTGGCGTAGGTGATGTCGAAGGCGCCATCGGTTAGCCGGGAGAAGTCCAGTGCCCGCTGGATCAGTGCCAGCAGCTCCGCGCTCACCGGCACCGCTTCATCGGCCGCCCGGGCGTTGATGCGGGAGAGTTCGCTCTCGGGCTTGTAGGTGCTCATCAGGTCGTCGATGCGCTGCATCTCGTCCATGACGGCCTGTGCCAACGCCCTGCCCCGGGCTTCGTCTTCATACCAGAGATCCACCGCGATGGCGGTCCCCATGATGGCCGCGTCCTGACGGTACCACTCGGCCGTGGCATTGACGGGCGTGAGGAGCAACAGCCAGAGCCAGGGGAGGAGTTTGTTTCCTGCCATGACGCGATGTCGGTTCCTTGCCTAGATGGTCCCGGAGACGATGGGCTGAAATGCCGTCAGGCTGTCCATCAACGCGGCGTTGCCGAGCCCGTTTCCCGGGAACAGGCCGGCGAACTGGCCCTGTTCGCCGTGCAGCGCCATGTAGTTCAGTATCACGGTCTCCACCAGCAGGTTGACCTGGTTGGCGGCCGGGGTGGCGCTGGACTCCACGGAACCGTCGGCGCGGAAATAGCCCAGCTGCTGATGGCGCGCCTGCGCTGCGGCATCCGCGCCGAGCAGCTGCGGCCGGCCGCCGGGGTTGTACACCAGGAAGAACGAGGCGGCGGTGGAGGAGTTGTCGCCGGTCCACACGCCCTTGCCGCCCCCGTCCGGGCTGTCATCGGTCATGCCGTTACTGGCCACCGAACCGTCGCTGAAGACATAGACCATCAGGGGAATCCCGCTGCCGTTGTTCGCGCGGGCGGCATATTCCAGACACGCGCCAATGCAGCGCCCGGCGCGCAGATCGCGCAGTTCGCCGGTGGCGCGGTCACCGGTATGGTAATCATAGCCGCCCAGGGTGATGGTGCCGGCGCCGGCGAAGCCGTTGATCACCATCTTCATGACGGAGGCGGTCTTGCGGAATTCGGCGTCGGCGTCGAACTCGGCCTGGGTGAAGATGCCGCCGGCGCCGACGATGGCCGGGTCGCGCGACGGATCGAGGGTGCTCGGATCGCCGAAGCGGTCGGCGATGTCCGCCGCCTTCACGTAGCCGCAGGTCACCAGGTCCTTGATCACTGCATCGGTGCTGACGCGGGTATCGACCCGGTTCAGTTTCATGGCGCTGATACGCTCGATCGACTCCATCACCGCCACGGCGTCGGCCTGGTTCAGTACGCCGATCAGCTGGCCGGTGTCAACCATGCCGGTGACATCCGATGGCTGGTCCACCTTGGTCGGCCGCAGGGCCGGGTCAAACATCGTGACCGGGGCCATGGAATTGCCGCCGGAGTCGGAG
>JAHKKL010000024.1 GCA_020027635.1 Gammaproteobacteria bacterium | reverse complement strand
GGTCATGGCGGCGAAATTATGCGGGAGGCATCCATCTGGCGTCAACGGATTCACCTTGTGGCGCCAGGGTACGGCCCTCGATCCGACCAACACGCGCGCGGTTCCACACTGCGCCTGAACAGACCCCCCTCAAAGGGGGATTGCACGTGAACACTACCCGCCACACGCCGGGGCAATCGGCCGCACCTCACTGATAGCCGAATACCGGTGCAAGTTCCTGTTTTATTAGTTGATTGATTTTTTCAAGCGCCTCCCCCTGCAAATAATCGGAATAGCCACCGATCTTGCCGCGCCTTACCTTGAAGGACTCCTCGTCATTGACATCGCCGGGCTTGAGCCAGGAACGACTGTATTCCTTGTTGCGTTCCATCTCCTTCATCCTCTCGAAGCTCGAGGTCTCGACGGCGCGCCGTGCTATGTCCCGATCCGCCGCGTGCCCCATGAATTCCAGCAATCTGATCAGTACAGCGACGGTATCGCTGCGCATATTTTCATATTTTATCAACAGCGTATTGTCTATCCTGGGCAGGTTTTCGGCCCAGACATTGTAATAGCGTATCAGGGTCATGAGTCCACCCACCTCGCCATGAACGAACTCCAGCAGGGTTCCCTGGTAGTTGGCGTCGCGCCGCGTGCGCTGGAAATACATCGAAACGATCACATCCCTGGGGTCCCGAACCAGAAACACCAGATTGCGCTTGAAATAGGCGGATTTGTCCGTGCCGATGGCTTGCGGGGTCAGCACGGTGTGAGGGATGTCATGGGTGAAGAAAATCTTCGGTATTTCCCGGTTCAAATAATGCAGGTTGGAAAAATCGAGCAGTATGCCGCTCTGCAGCCCGTAACGCTCCGCGTAGTAATGCGAAAGGATGACCCGTAACCAGGTGCGCCCGCATTTGGGATAGGACACGATGAGATAATCGGCCGTACGGAACTTGTACCAGCTATTGGCCTTCAACCGCAGGCGGCGCGGCAGCAAGGTCTTCATCAAACGCTGGGGCAGGTCTTCGGGTTTCACGAGCGCGGTAGCGACGAGGCCGGGTGTCTGGAACGGGTGTGAATACTATCCCATCGCGGGCAGGCGTGGAATACGGCTATCGACCGAATGCCCCATGCCGGGAGGCCAACCGGCACTGCCGCCGGTGCGCGCGACAGGCGCTGCCGGACGGATCAGACAGGGAGCCTGGAGACCAACTGGAAGAGCGCCCGGTCCAGCCGGGGCATTTCCGCCAGATAGGCGGTATCATGCCGCAGCAGCACGTCCTTGCTGGCGCGCAGTTTCACATTCCCCCGGATCATATGAGGCACGGGATCCAGGGGCCGACCGGCAGCCAGGCGTTCACCGATGGCGTTGAAGTCCAGGCCCAGACATTCACCCACGGGTTGCAGGGCCGTGCGCGGGTCCCTGCAGATCGCCTCGTAGCTCACCCTGACCGCCCGGGCGCCGAGTTTTTTCTCCAGCGCGGCATAGCGCTTGATCTGCCAAGACCACCGCCGGGTAATCCGGATCACCCGTTGCAGGCGATTCACGAGCGAGTCGTCCAGCACACCCATGCGAATATCCTTCCTCACGCGGGAATAGACCACCCCTCTACCGTCCCGCACGACATGGACGAGATACAACTCGATGCCATCGGTTTGCTGCAGCAGCTCCGCATAGCCGACGTTGTGCGTCACGTCGCCGACGAACGCCCGCCCGGAAAGATCGCTGATCAGACGAATGAGCCGCGGGATTTTCTGATCACTGGTCCCGTCCTGAAACGGGAGATAGCGCTCCCTCACCTGCCGCCAGTAGGGGCAGGCCAGCGCCGCTTCGCCGCAGGAGCAGATGTTGCTCTCTGAAAACACATCCCCTTGGGGGAAATTCCTCAATTTCCCGGTCGCGAATACCTGGGGATGCTGACCCAGGATCATGTTCAGGATCGTCGTACCGCCATGCGCGGAACCGGCAATCAACGCCACTTTCGGTTTGGACATGGGAAACGAGGCTCAGGGACGCGCGGAAAGGGTAGGTAATATAAATAACCCGCGGGGCGGGTGACAACACGAAATTGCCAATGAGACGTGGCACCACCCTTTGCGATTCCTCCGTCCTCGCCACGTCGGCCTACGCCCCTACGCCGGGAAGTGCCGGAAAAAACCGCGGATCGGGCGCCGGGACACCCGGTTATAACCATGACGAAGCCGCCGGTATGCTATGCTGCCAGCCTCTGGCATCCAGGCAAAGTATTCGAAGGTCCCGGCCCATGTATTTCAACTACGACAACCTCGTGTTTCGCTACGAGCCCTACCCGATCGGCATCTCCAAGCCGCTCATGAAACCGGAAGTCTACCGGGAGTTCCTGGACAACTACCCGGAAACGCATTGGTTCAAGTACATGGCGAAGCTCGGACACAAATACTCCCTGTCCGAACATTTCGATGCGAGGAAATTCCACCGATATCTGCGCGGCAACCCGCTGTGGAACGATTTCAACAAGTGGATCAAGAGCCGCGATTTCGTCAGCGGGGTGCTCGAGGCGCTCGCCGAGCGCTCGCTCGAGCTGGGTTATGAACCGGACATGTCGGTCATCAGGCAATTCCGCAAGCGGCTTACGCACGCGGGACGCATGAGCTGCAGCAGCGCGCGGCTGAGATCGCGCTTCGAGTTTTCCATGCTGCCGGCGGACGGCGGCCACATCCTGCCGCACACCGATTCGCCCAACAAGGTCGTCACCCTGATCATCTCCATGGTCGACGAGGGAGAGTGGGATCCGGCCTTCGGTGGGGGTACCGACGTCAACCGGCACAAGGACATCAAACACAATTTCAACTGGACCAATGCCCAGGGCCGGTTCGAGGACATGGAGGTCATCGACACCTACGAATTCAGCCCGAATCAGGCGGTGATGTTCATCAAGACCTTCAACTCCTGGCACTCGGTGCAACCCATGACGGGCAAGGGCTCCACGGCCATGCGCAGGACGCTCACCATCAACATTGAAGCCTTTGCCTGACAACGGCCCTCGCCTGCCTTCCGGGACGGGCGAACATCCCGGCCACTGCGTGGGCAAGCGGCGGCGACCGGCGACTACCGGAGACTGATCCATGCCCACCCTGCTGGTCCTCGGTTCAAAACCCGATCCGGTCCTGCCGCCCGCTGCAGAAATCGATGCCATAGCCTGTGCCAATGCCTCCGGGTACTCCGCCGACCGCCACGACTTGCCGGTGCCGGCACTTACCGCCATATCGGCGGTGGTGACCTCGGGCATCGGGTCCGGCGAACAGAGCCTCAAAGCCCTGCATGGGCTGCGCACCGAGGCGCTTTATATGGTGCCTCAACTCGACAAGCCAAAGAAATTACGGAAGAAAATAAAGACCCTGCCGATCGCCATCAAGACCTCGCCGGTGTTTTTCCGGTTCCGGCTCAGACAGGCAAATTACCGCTGGAGCACCTTCATCAGCCGCGACCCGGCCTACTACCTGCAGTTGATCGGCACGCTGTGCCGTCAGGATCCGCGGATCATGGCGCTGGTGGCGGAAAAAAAACCTTCGACCGGCGTGATCACCCTCATGATCGGCATGTCGCTCGGCCGCTACGACCGCTTCATCATGAGCGGCTTCAATTTCGAACTCACGCATGCCTATGCGGACAATCCCGAGATCCGGCAGCGCGGCACCACGCTGAGCCGCCACACTCCCACGGATCTGCAGGTGCTGCGCCGCCTCGTGGACATCCACGGCAACATCTTCACGACGGAGACCGTGGTCAACGAGCAGGCCGGTATCCCGTTCCTGTGAGTCGGGTCTGCCCGGGCGGGGCCGGGCGGCGCATTCCCGCCGGCATTGAGGCCATGCGGCCTGCCGCCTATAATCCCCCCTCCAGTCATCAGCCCGGCAAGACATCCCCGCCATGAAAGACCACGTCGTCTTTATCCAGACCAACCACAAGCAGATCGTGGGCGCGCTGGTGGCCGAGTACGCGCTGCGGCGCAACTCGCGGCACAATGACGACTTCGAGGTGCGCATTATGCACACTCGGGACTATCCGTTTTTCGCCGCCCGCGAAGGCCAGCTCTACCTGCGTGACGGCGTCAAGCGCCCCTGGCTGAACGATGACCTGCAGTCCTTCACGCCGACCCGCTTCCTGCCGCCCGAGCTGATGGGCTACCAAGGCCGTGCCGTGGTCATCGACCCGGACATCTTCGCCGTCGCCGACATCTGGGAGTTACTAGCGCGCGACATGTCGGGCAAGGCCATCCTGTGCCGCCGCCGAGCCGGACCCAAGGGCATCGTCGACCGCTGCCTCGCGAGCAGCGTCATGCTGCTCGACTGCGCGAAGCTCACCCACTGGAAGGTGGAAGAAGCTTTCAACGCGCTGTTCGAGTTCAAGCGCGACTATCAGCCCTGGGTCTGCCTGCGCCTGGAGGACCGCGACACCATCGGGTTGTTCGAAGAGGAATGGAACGACTTCGACCGGCTCACGCCCAACACCAAGATGCTGCATGTCACGCGCCGGCGCACCCAGCCGTGGAAAGCCGGCCTGCCCATCGACTGGCGCCCGGCGGAACGCTTCCGCCTGTTCCCGCCGGTGGCGTGGCTGATGCGGGCGCGCCGTAAACTCTTCGGCGAATACGGCCTGCTCGGCAATTACAAGGAACACCCGGACCTGAACCAGACCCGCCTGTTCTTCGGCCTGCTGAAGGAATGCCTCGACCAGGGCATCGTGACCGAAGCGATGCTGCGCGAGGAGATGCGCCAGAACCACGTGCGCCACGATGCCTTCCAGGTGCTCGCGCGCACCCCCGACCTGGCCCCTCCCGGCCAGCCGCCGCTCAAACTCTCCGCGGCCTGAATTCCGCCCGCACTCTCACGTCAAACGATGCGGTATTTATGGGCCTTGTTCCCGGTAATTCCGTGGATTCCGTGGGTTCCGTGGCCATTCTCCCGTCATATTCCCGACGGCATCGAGACACGGCTCTGGTTGACCAGGATCATGTACGCGCCGCCTGAAGCCCGCTAGCATTCCCGGATTCTATTGCCCCGCGAGGAAACCCCATGGACCACGCCGTCTTTATCCAGACCAACCACAAGCAGATCACCGGCGCCATCGTCGCCGAATACGCCCTGCGGCGCTATTCAAGCCACAACGACAAATTCGATGTCCACATCGTCAACACGAAGGATTACTACTGGTTCAAGAGCCACGAGGGCAAGCTCTACCTGCGCGACGGCGTAAAGCGCACCTGGCTGAACGACGACCTGCAGTCGTTCACTCCGACGCGCTTCATGCCGCCCGAACTGATGGACTACCAGGGGCGCGCGGTGGTGATCGACCCGGACATCTTCGCCGCCAGCGACGTGTGGGACCTGCTGTCCCGGGACATGCAGGGCAAGGCCATCCTGTGCCGTCCGCGCTCCAAGAAGAAGGGGATCGTGGACCACTGCCTGGCGACCAGCGTCATGCTGCTCGACTGCGCCAAGCTCGCCCACTGGAAGGTGCAGGAAGCCTTCGAGGAAATGTTCGAGTTCCGGCGCGACTACATGGCCTGGGTCTGCCTGCGGCTTGAGGACCGCGACAGCATCGGCCTGTTCGAGAACGAGTGGAACGATCTCGACAAGTTCACCCCGGCGACCCGGATGCTGCACACCACCCGGCGCAAGACCCAGCCGTGGAAAACCGGGCTGCCGGTCGACTGGCGCCCGGCCGAACACTTCCGGCGCTTCCCGCCGCTCGGCTGGCTGATGCGCGCCCGCCGCCAGCTGTTCGGCGAATACGCGTTTCTGGGCCAGTACAAGGAGCACCCGGACCCGAACCAGGAGCGTTTCTTCTTCGGACTGCTCAAGGAATGCGTGGCCAAGGGCCTCGTCAGCGAAGACTTCCTGCGCGAGCAGATGCGTCTGAACCACGTGCGCCACGACGCCTTCGAGGTGCTCGCGCGCACCCCCGATCTGCCGCCGGCGCCGCTGCATCCCCTGTCGCAGGCCGTCGGGAAGGCGGCGTAGGATCCCCTCGTAGGTTGGGCTGAGGCACGAAGCCCAACATCGCACCGCTGTCCGTTGGGCTTCGCTTTGCTCAGCGCCAACCTACAGACCCGCGCGGGAACTCACAGATCGCCGAACAGGGCGCGCACGCGCGCGGCGGCGCGTTCGACATCCGATTCCTGCCGGCGGGTGCCACCGTCCTTCCACTCCTGTCCGACCCAGACCGCGCGGCCGCTCGCGACCAGGCGCTCCTGGATGCGGGAGACGTCACGGCGCATGCGCCGGGGTGCCAGCGCCATGGCGAGGTGGTGGCTCAGCGGCTTGTAACGCAAGTTATGCCGGTGAAGCCACCACGGGCGACAGTCTCCCGAGACGCCGGCGCCGCCAGCCGGACAATCCGACAAGTCGAAGATATACAGCGGTTGGCCGGTGGCGCTCGCCTCGGCCAGCATCGACATGCTCTCGCCGGTGACCACCAGCCGGTCGGCCAGGGCGAGGTAGGCCTGGTAGGGATTCTCCTCGGCCGGATCACCCCAGCGGAACGCGGAAAGCGGCGCATCGAGGGCTGAGAGGAGGGCCGCATAGGCCTGCTCCGGGGTGCGCGCGCTGTTGGTGACCAGCACCGACCCGCCCTCGTTGCGAACGCAGGCATTCAGCCAGCGGGCCAGCCGAATGGCCTTCTGGTCGGTAAAGACAAACGGCCCGCTGTTTCCGCCCAGCAGCACCGACCAGTAGGGCCGTGGAAGGTGGGCATACCGCTCGCCCCAATATTCCGCGACCTTGTCCAGGCCGGCTTGCGTGATCCGGTGCAGCGGCAGGTCGATCGGCAGGATGTTCGCCCGTTCCGGCAGGAAATACTGCGGGGTCGCGACGATCAGGTCAAAACAGTCGAGCGGCGCCCAGGGGCGCCCGACGTGCACCAGCTGGGTGTGCCCGCCGGTTTGGCGCCGTATCCAGCGTGCCACCGGTTCGTTGCGTCGTCCCGCGGTAATCACCAGGTCGGGCCACGGCGGTTCCAGCACGCTGGAACCCGGCCGGTCGATGCCGGCAAGCGTCACGCCCAGTAGCCGGTTGCTCAGCAATTCCCAGGGCTGGTAGGCAAAACGTTTGAGTTCGAACGGCCAGCACAGCGCTTCGGCCAGCGCCACCACCTGGGTGTTGTCGCCCGCCTTGTGGCCGGTCAACAGCCACACCCGCGGCGGCACGGCTGATGCTGGCGGTGTATCCGCGACGGCGGAAGCGTTCATTGCGTCTTCGCGTTGAATTCAAAATCCGCAAGCTCAGCCTGCCCGGCAAACAGCGCCCGCACCCGCGCGAGCGCGCGCTCGAGATCCCGCAGGGTCGGCGGCTCCCGGTCGGGAAAGTCCTCGCCCAGCCAGACGGCATGCCCGCCCTCGAGCAGGCACCGGTGCACCAGGGCAAGGTCGCGGCTCAGGCGGTTCGGACCCCAGCGCATCAGCCAGCCATACAGGATCCCGGACAGCCGGAAATCGCGTTCCCCGTCCCCTGCCATGCCGGGGAGCATCGGCGGACGGTCGGCGTCGAACATGTAGACCGGTTTGCCGGTCGCGCAGGCCTCCGTCAACATGGAAATGCTGTCCGCCGTGACAATAATGGCGTCGGCCAGCGCCAGATAGCCGTAGTAGGGGTTGTCGTCATCGCCGCGGCGCCAGCGGTAAAAGTGCACCGGCGCCTCGATACCCGCGGACAGGGCCTCGACCGCCGCCGCCGCCGTGCGGGCGCTGGTGGTTACGAGCAGCGATCCGCCCCGCGCCCGGGCCAGTGCGCTGGCCTGCCGCGCCAGCCGCCCGGCCGCCTTGCGCCCGAACGTCGTGGGCCCGCTGTCGCCTCCGGCGATCACCGCGATGCGGGGCCGCGGCAGCGCCGCGAGCCGCGACTCCCAGCGGCGCGCCTCGGCCTGCAGCCGCGCGGCGGTCACGCGGTGCAGGGTGAGGGTGTTGTGCAGCACGTTGGTCTGCTCGGGCAGACGGTATTGCGGCGTCGTGATCACCAGGTCGAACTGTTCCAGCCGCGCCCAGGGGCGCCCGATGTGGACGATGCGCGTGCGCCCGGCGGACTGCGCGCGGATCCAGCGGCAGGCCGGCTCGTTGCGCATGCCGGCCGTGATCACCAGGTCGGGCCAGGGCGGGGTAAGCTGACTGGAACGGTCCAGCCGGAAGCCGCGCAGGTTGCTGGCCCGGAACAAGCTGATGCGGGCGGCCGAGGGCCGGTAATCGAGTTCCTTGACCTCGAAGGGCCAGCCCAGCGCCTCGGCGAGCGCCAGTATCTGGGCGCGTTCCCCCGCCCGGTAGCCGGTCACCACCCAGACCCGCGGCGGCGAATTCCCGCCGCTCAGTCTCGACGCGGGGGAAAATTCGGCATTGGCTGGCATTCGGTTGATAGACACTCCCCCCGGCGGCAGGCATGGCAGAGCCGCGTGAGTCCAAGTACAATCGGCGCCTTGCAAAAGCTGGCGGCCCGGCCAGCGATGCACGAATCGCCCTCACTGGCCGTCAAATATACCGGATTCGGACCGCTCCATGCCCGATTACAATGAATTCATCACCCGCATCTGCGGAATCCTGCAGCCCTTCGTGAAACCGGGCCAGGCGCTCACCGCGGACAGCGAGCTGGTGAGCGAACTCGGCCTGACCTCGCTGCAGGTGATGATGATGATCGAGCAGATCGAGGACGATTTCGATATCTCCGTGCCCCTGAACATCCTTCCGGATATCCGCACCATACGCGATCTCGCCCGGCAGTTGGAGAGGCTGCTGCCCTGATCCCATGAGTCTGTTCGACAAGTTCCAGCCAATCATCGATGTGCGCGCCGAGCTGCAGAGCCTCGGCATTATGCCGTTCGGCGCCGTCACCGAGAAGATCCTCTCGGCCACGGAAGGCATCGTCAACGGGCACCGGGTCATCCTGGCCGGAACCAACAACTATCTGGGTCTGACCTTCGACCCGGAATGCATCGCGGCCGCGAAGACCGCCATCGAGGAACAGGGCACCGGCACCACGGGTTCGCGCATGGCGAACGGGACCTTCGCCGAACACGTCCTGCTGGAGCAGGAACTGGCGGCCTTCTTCAATCGCCGCCACGCCATCGTCTTCACCACCGGCTACGCCGCCACCAGCGGCATGTGCGCCACGCTGGCCGGCCCGGGCGACACGATCGTGCTCGACGCCGACAGCCACGCCAGCATCTATGACGGCGTACGCCTGAGCGGCGCCGACATCGTGCGCTTCCGCCACAACGACGTGGCCGACCTGGAGAAGCGCCTGCGCCGCCTCGGCGAGCGGCTGTCGAACACGCTGATCATCGTCGAGGGCATCTACAGCATGCTGGGCGACCGTTCGCCGCTGCGGGAGATCGCGGAGCTCAAGCGCCGCTACGGCGGCATGCTGCTGGTGGACGAGGCGCATTCCATGGGCATGCTGGGCGAGCACGGGCGCGGTCTGGCGGAGCACGCCGGCGTGGAGGACGACGTCGACTTCATCGCCGGCACCTTCAGCAAGAGCCTGGGCGCGATCGGCGGATTCTGCGTCAGCAACCATCCGGAGCTCGACGCCGTGCGCTTCGCCACCCGCTCCTACATCTTCACGGCCTCGCCTTCGCCCTCGGTCATCGCCTCGACCCGCACGGCGCTGCGTCTCCTGCAGGAGCGCCCGCAGCTGCGCGAGCAGCTGTGGCGGAACGCCCGCCACCTGTATGACGGGCTCGAGGCACTGGGCTTTCGCATCAGTCCGCAGGTGAGCCCGGTGGTCGCCGTCACCGTCGAGGACCGCGGCCAGTCCATCCAGTGGTGGAACCGGCTGCTGGAATCGGGCGTCTACGTCAACCTGGTCATGCCGCCCGCCTCGCCCGGGGACTACAGCCTGCTGCGCTGCAGTGTGAGCGCGGCCCATACAAGCGGGCAGATCGAACGCATCCTCGCCGCCTTCGCCGCTTTGCGCGGTTCCGCCACGCCCGGCTGACATGGACAAACTCTCCATCCGCGGCAACGGACCCCTGAACGGCGAGGTCCGCATCTCGGGCGCCAAGAACGCCGCCCTGCCGGTGCTGGCCGCGACCCTGCTCACGGCGGGCGCCGTGCGCATCGGCAACATCCCGCGGCTGCGCGATATCACCACCATGGTGGAGCTGCTGCAGACGCTCGGCACCCAGGTCGAGGTTGCAGGCCGCGGCGAGCTGGTCACCGGCACCCGCCATAGCCACTCGGTGCGCGCGCCCTACCAGCTGGTGAAGACCATGCGCGCCTCCATCCTGGTGCTCGGACCGCTGCTGGCGCGCTTCGGGGCGGCCGAGGTCTCCCTGCCCGGCGGCTGCGCCATCGGTTCGCGCCCGGTCAACCTGCACATCCAGGGACTGAAGGCGATGGGCGCCGCCATCACCATCGAGGACGGCTATATCAAGGCGCACACCACGGGCCTGCGCGGCGCCCGGATCGTCTTCGACCTCGTCTCGGTTACCGGGACCGAGAACCTGATGATGGCCGCGACGCTCGCCAGCGGCACCACGGTACTGGAGAATGCCGCCCGCGAACCGGAGATCGTCGACCTGGCCAACTGCCTCAACGCCATGGGCGCGCGCATCCGCAACGCCGGCCAGGCCACCATCGTCATCGAAGGCGTCCACGAATTGCACGGCGCGCAGCACCGCATCATCCCCGACCGGATCGAGACCGGCACCTTCCTGGTGGCCGCCGCGGCAACCGGCGGCAGGGTGCGGCTGCTGGATACCGCGCCGGCGCTGCTGGACGTCGTCGTGGACAAGCTGCGCGAAGCCGGCGCCACGATCCGCAGCGGCGCCGACTGGATCGAGATCGACATGCAAGGCCGGCGGGCCCGCGCGGTCAGCGTGGTGACGGCGCCCTATCCCGCTTTCCCGACCGACATGCAGGCGCAGTTCGTGGCACTCAATGCCGGCGCCGAGGGGTTTGCCACGGTGAAGGAAACCATCTTCGAGAACCGCTTCATGCATGCGCAGGAACTGCAGCGCATGGGGGCCGACATCGAATTGCAGGGCAACACCGCCATCGTCCGCGGTATCGCAAAGCTGCGCGGCGCGCCGGTCATGGCCACCGACCTGCGCGCCTCGGCCGGTCTCGTGATCGCCGCACTGGCCGCCGACGGCGAGACCCTCATCGACCGCATCTACCACCTCGACCGCGGCTATGAAAGCATCGAGACCAAGCTGGCCCGGCTCGGCGCCGATATCCGGCGGGTGCCGGGCAGGACCCCGAGTGCTCAAGTGCACCCGGCCCGCAAGATCGGCTGATACCGGTCGGCGCTGTTGCTTTGATGCGTAGAATCCCTGAAGGGCGCCTCGAAAATTCGCAAAGGATCCACCCTGTAGGAGACAGCTTGCTCGCGAACACGGTATCCGTTATCAACAGGTTCGCGAGCAAGCTCGCTCCTACAGTAGAAACCTCGGTATTTCGCGGGGCTCTGAAATATATTCAGTCCTCATGACCGCCCAGTCCTGGCAGTCGGCGGCGCGGCAGCCACCGC
>JAHKKL010000023.1 GCA_020027635.1 Gammaproteobacteria bacterium | reverse complement strand
CCACCGGTGATTTCAAGCAGGCGGCCGAGATTCAGCAGCAGGTCGTGTCCCTTGCCGTCTGGACCTGGCCAGGCGAGGCCGATCGCCTGTCCAGGGCCCTGACAGCGTACCGTGAAGGCAAAATGCCCGCCGCCAACGACCTGCCGAGCGCACCACCCATGCAGGCACCGCCAACCAGCGGAGAAGGGCCGTTTCGCGACTATCCGGCGGCGAGACCCTATTAGTGCAAGGAGTTTAGAAAAGACTGTACAAAAAAAGCGCGCCCGGGAAGGGCGCGCTCTTTGTTTGCGATTCCGCGGCACATGTGCCGCGGGAACCGTCATGCTTCAGTGTAACTACTTGGCCGTGCTGGTAGCCGGTGCCGCAGGTGCCACCGGCGCGGTGTAGGCAGGATAACCATAACCACCCCAGCCACCGTAGTAGGGATAGCCGCCCCCCCAGCCACCGTAGCCGGGATAACCACCACCCCAACCACCGTAGCCGGGATAACCACCACCCCAGCCGCCGTAGTAGGGATAACCACCACCCCAGCCACCGTAGCCGGGATAACCGCCATACCCATAGCCAGGATAACCACCATACCAGGGGCCGCCGCCCCAAGGTCCACCCCAGTAATCATTACCACCCCACCAGGCACTGGCGGTACTCACACCCAGGGTAGCGGCGCCGGCAACGATCGTGGCGGCAACAAGCTTCATCAATTTCTTCATTACATTTCCCTCCGAAATAAACGCTCATTTACCGTTGCCCGGCATAAGCAGCCGGCTAACGTAACCAGAAGTATAGGCAAAATGCGGATGCCACAACCAGCCCCCGCGACGCCTAAAATAATGCCATCGAGCGATTTTTTCAGGTTTTCTTGATACAGGTCAAATGTGGAAACATTCCGGTGTTATCCGGAATTCCGCGGCCGACGGCGTCCTCGCGGCTCCTGACGGGGGCTGGCGTCGCCAGGAAGGCAAGCAGGGGATACGTGCGGGTGACATCATCAGGGACTGCTGATATCTTGATGCCGATAATTCGGCTCTATCAAGGGATAATTCGTTTCTATCAGCCAACATGACGTTGTTCAGGAGGAGGTGACAGATGGCAAATGAAGGCTACCACGAACCGATCGAGGAGATGTCAGATGAAACCCGCGACATGCATCGCGCCATCACCTCGTTAATGGAGGAACTCGAGGCGGTGGACTGGTACAACCAGCGCGTCGACGCCTGCAAGGACCCGGCATTGAAGGCCATCCTCGCCCACAACCGCGACGAGGAGAAGGAGCATGCCTCGATGGTGCTGGAGTGGATCCGCCGCCGCGACCCGGCATTCGACAAGGAACTGAAGGACTATCTGTTTACCGACAGGGTCATCGCGCATTCCTGAGCCAAGACCGGAAACCACGCATTCAGAACCGGATCGATAGAAACAGCTGCGCGACGTTCGCGCTGAAACCGTACAGCTTTTCCTTGCCGACTGGGGCCGAGGTGTCCCTCAGGTCGCGGAAGTTTTCATAGTCATACCAGATGTGATCATAGACCAGGTTCACGCTGGCCTTGTCGATGAATCGCCAGCCGTCGCGCACGAATTCGTAGCTCAGGCCAACGCCCAGGGTATTGCTCGTGAAGTTGCTCAGTTCCTTGTCCCGGGCCAGGTAGTTCTGGGCATTCTCGTAGGGAAACAGGTCGCTGTAGAAGTCCGCCGCCGATTGGGTGTAGTAGCGATACCTGAGATCGAGCAGCCAGTCGCCCAGGGGATGGGTGTAGCCCACGCCGAAATTGTGCGCACTGACGCCCCAGGTGTCGTGGTAATAGCGGAATTCTCCATTGATGCTGGCGCGGTAGGGCAGAAAGTACAACGCGCGCAGCGACACCGCGTTGCTGGTATGCGTGTGGGGATAAACCTCGGGCTGGAAACTGTAGCCGGCGGGGCTGTCCGGATCGACATAGCGGACCGAGCGATAGGGGTTGTTGAGAAATCCCTCGTCGGTTATCGCCTCGTATCCGAGTTCCATCAGCATGTCCTTGGTAATTACCTGTGAAAGCTCCACGCGGTAGTTCTGACGATCCAGATCTTTCGAAAACGACGGATCACCGACCTTCTCGACTGTGTCCCAGCCGCGCGAATAACCCAGCGTGACCGTGGTCAGGTCGCCGAACATGTCGACGCTGACACCGAAACTGGCCGTATTGGCCGTGTAGTCGTTTTCCTCGCTGTTGGTGTAGGACGCCCGCAGCGTGGAGTTGCCATGCAGGTAGTCGACACCCACGGTCTCCTCGGTGCGCTTCTCCGAGTACTTGCTCGCGCCGCTGGTCACCACGTCGATCGATGCACTGCTGATCATGTCGACATAATAGTTTCCGCGCAGGGCGACGTTCTGATTGAGCTTCTTGAGCACCAGGATGGAAGGCCCGGTAATGTCCACGCCGCCGCCGTCATAGGAGTGATAGAGAGCGTCGGCCCGATCTTCGGGCAGAACCCCGGCCGTGAGCGGCAGTCCGGCGAAGAGCAGCAGCGCGGTGGAAAACAGGCCGCCGATTCTAGTTGCAGCCACAGCCGCCACCGTGACCTCCTTCGGCGCCGCGCGCGCCTTCACGCGCCTGGTAGACATGATCGATATAGGCCGAAGACACCGGGTTGCGGTCGAAGGACATGATCGGATCGGCCAGGTGAGTACGTTCGTAGGGCTTCACCCACGGTTCGATAGTGCCGCATCCCGCCAGCAGCAGGATCAGCAACAGACTCGCAACGGCCGCGAGGTTCCGTGTGCGCATCATTCCCGGATCAACTCGCGCACCTGCTGCAGGTAGACGTCCTCGAGTCCCGGCTGGTAGCCCTTGTGCAGGTAGCGAATGTTGCCGTTGCGGTCGACCAGCACGGTGCTCGGCATGGCGACGATGTCATAGAGCCGGCTCACGGTACTGTGGTCGTCGAATAGCACCGGGAAGCCAACCTGCAGATCTTTCAGGACTTCGCGTGCCTTGCGCGAATCTTCCTCGACATTGACGCCGAGAACGGTGAAGCCAAGCGAGCGGTAGCGGCTGTGCAGCTCGTCCAGCACCGGCATTTCCTGGCGGCAGGGTCCGCACCACGAAGCCCAGAAGTTGATCAGTACAACGTCGCCGCGGTACTCGCTGAGCTTGAGGTTCTCACCACCGGCGCTTTTCAGGGTGAAATCGGGCGCGGCGCTGCCGGTCACCCCGGCCGTCGCCGGCAGCATGATCAGCCAGCCGGACACCAGGGCCGGGAGCCACCGTCTTGTGAGTCCGGGTATCAGATTTTTCATTGCTGTCTCCTGTCAGAAGAAGAAAGTCAGTCCACCCGTGAATTCCAGGTTGTTGGTGGTCTTGTCATTGCCAAGCAGATCGGAATTGAAGAGGTAATCCCGCACGTCGACATGCAGCGCCATCCAGTCGGTCACCAGGAAGCGGTAGCCAGCCCCGGCATTGACCGTAAAGTGGCTGTCATTGGCGAATTCGGTATTGCCGACCCCGGCAATGACGTACAGCGCCGAATTGAAGGCATGCCCGCTGCCGATGAAGGTCTCACCGGGGAACAGGTTATAGCCGAGTGAAATGTTGTAGTAATCGAGTCTGCGCTCGCTGTCGGTCAGCAGCCGGGCTCCGCCACTGAGTGTTTCATAGCTCGTTTCATTCGCCTCGGTACGTCCGTAGGCGGCCTCGACAAAGAAATCCTCGGTGATGTGGTAGGCGGCGCGAACGCCGTAGACGAAATTGGTGCCGAAATCCTCGATGCTCATCACGCCGGCATAGACGCCCGCCTCGAAGTCCTCGCTGTCGATGTCGGCCTCGGTAATCGTGCGCCGTTGCAACTCCGGTTCGATCACAGACTCGCTGCCGTGCTCGATGATGTCTTCCGCACGTACGGCGCCGACGGCAAACAACAGGCCGGCGAAAGCTGCCGTCAGCGAATTTCTCAGAAGAAAAATGCAAATCCCGCTTGCCATTCGTTGATCTCCTGGTTGTCGTCACTGTCCTGAAAAATGACGCTGTTACGGTATTCGGCGCGCAGGATGAAACGCCGCGTCAGATAGCAGCGGATACCGGCGCCCACGCTGCCGATCTGGTCAGCCCCATCGTTTCCGTTAACGACGGTCACGTTCGGATCGGTATAGATGATTCCGGTCCCCACCAAAAAAAACGGCGATATGCGCCATTCCGGAAAAGGTTGCGCCACGAGAGCGGCGATGCCCGTATACGCATCGGAATAGTTACTGAACACCTGCGAGGCGGAGAGTTCGGCGGAAAGATTGGGCGTCATCGCATAGGCGCCATACACCGTGATCATGTCGGCGCCATCGAAGGAACCCCCAAGCAGGCCCGCCTCCCAGCGCCGGTTCGAAAAATCACCCATTCCCGGTTCCGCAAACCGAGTTTTTTCCCCGGAGGCCGTCAGCGTCGTCTCCATCTGCGCACGGTTTACCCAGCCTTCCTTGCCTTTCTGCGTGCGCACCTTGAACCAGTCGGTCTTGCGCGTGATGACCTCCACCCGTTCACCGCGGTCCACCACATGGAATACCGGGTAGCCACGCCCCGGGCCGGTATGCAGCTCGATATACGGTTCGGTCACCTGAACCTCGAAAAACGGTCTCTCCCCGTGGGCCGGCGCCGTAACAAGACATTGCAGCAGCAGGAAAACCAGCACCTTGGTGTGCCTGCCGGGGACATTTGGCCGCATCAGAGATCACACATGGCGATACCGGCGGGGTCAGTTCGCCGGTACCGCAAAGGGATCGTTGTAATACTGCGCCCCGATATCCAGCCACTCGTAGATCAGGCGCAGCTCGGCAGGTTCGAGGCGGCCCGCATGACTGCCCGCCGGCTCGAACCGGCTGGTGAATGCCGTGCTCGCCCGCGCACCTGCCGGGGACATCGAAGGACTCACTGGCACCGGCACCTGGGTCGGCAGTCCCGTGGCAGGATCGACCGGGCCGGCCACCAGGACATCCTGCAGGGCACCCATGCTGATTTCCTGGGCGTTATCGGGATACAGCAGCTCGCGGTAAGCCTTGAACTGTGCCGGCTCCTGATCTGAAGGGCCATCGGTGAGATCGAGTTGCGCCATCGGCACCTGCAGGTTGCCGTTGTCGTCGAGCGGGCCATGACAACGGATGCAGGTATTAGCACCGCGATCCCGGCTCCACAAAGGGTGGATGTGCTGTTCGTAATGGATGACGCTGCGACAGCCTGCCTGCCAGGCCGTCTGGCACGGCGCGCTGGCTGGTGCCGGTGTGGAGAGATCGGCGTAGCGATAGCCGAAGCCGGCGTCCCGGGCGCGCCCGGCCTTGGTCTCATCGGTCCAGACATCTTCGTACACCAGGTCCATCGACGGTTGCAGCGCCGTGGGAGTGAGGCGCGTCAGGGTTTCGGCCATGGACTCGCCGTAGTCCGCGAACAGGGCAGGATCGGTATTGGGAAACGGCAGGCCGGTCGCCGGTGCACCGGCATAGACCGAGGCGGGTCCCTCGGTATGGCCATGCCCCCACCCGCTGTCATGGTCGTGACAGCCGTTACACTGCACCGTTTCGCCGGGGAGCACCTGGAGCCAGTTCTGGTGGCGGCTGCCGATCCTCCGCCCGGCCTTGTCCAGTACGCTGATGGCGAGCGGGACATTGGCCGGGACCTTGACCCTGACCGAACCGTCGGGCTGCACCGGCACATAACCGACGATCTCCCGCATCAATTGCTGTCGGCTGCGACCGAAGGCCGTGTCCGGCAGGTTGAGTACCGTGTCATCCGGAATGCCGACCGCCTTGACGATGCGCAGAAAGCGGGCCGGGCGTTCATCGGCGCTCGTGAGCGCGGGATCGGCCAGCGTGGCGATATCGGGCACGGCGGTATCGACGCCGTCGATATCATAGACGCTGCGTATGTTGAGTATGCCGACCCCCTCGCTGATGTATTCCGGATCGAGGCCGGCACCGGGCGCCTTGTCAAACAGGATGGGCGGCAGATCGCGCGACTGGGCAGCCACCACGTCGGTATATATGACGCCTTCCCGCGGCGGCACGATGGGCTGCTGGGAGTTGGTTTTCCTGTCGTACATGAAGATGCCGTAAAGCGGCGGGGCGGCCTGTGCATTCGGGTCGGACAGGCGATCCGGTGTGCAGGGCACGATGTGGCCGTTTTCCAGCAGACGGCAGGCACTCCAGCTCACCAGTAACCGGTCGGTGCCGTCGCGCAGCGGGTAGGCGCTGCTGAAGTGCCCGCCGGGAGAGATCAAACTGTCGGTGTAGACCATGTTGCCGGTTGCCGGCACCTGGCCGGGACCGGTCAGGATACCCTGATAGGACACGACCGGCTGATCGTACTCGATATAGTCGGCCGTATCGATCAGGACCAGGTCGCCGCCGCCGTCCGTGCCATTGAATGGCAACAGCACGGAGAGAATTTTGCCATCGGAACGTTCACGCGGTTGCAGGAACTGGACCTCGCTGCCATTGGTGCCGGTCTCGTGACTGTGCGCGCCGTAGAGCAGCTGCAACTCACTGCCGTCCGGATGCATCTTGTACAGGCTGATGGCATTGCGACTGCCCATATGATCCCAGCGGCTGAAAATCACCTCGCCGCTGGAAAGCACGGCCGGATCGAGATCGTGGCTCTGGTTGAAGGAAACCTGGTGGATATCGCTGCCGTCGCTGTTCATGACGTGCAGCACCAGCGCCTGCTCGTTGCCGTCTTCATCGAGTGCGCCGAACTGCGGCTTGCCTTCGTCCACCAGCACGGCCCTGGACTGGCGTTGCCTGGTCGAGGAAAAGATGATTCGCCCGTCCGGCAGGTAATGGGGAGCGATATCCTGGCCGGCCTCGGCGGTGATATCGGAGGCAATGATGCGTTTCAACCGGCGGTTGCCGATGTCATATTCCCAGATGTTCCAGGTCGGCTGATCCCGCGGGTCCGCCCCTTCGATCTCGGGAGCATGCATGGCAAACAGCAGCTTCGTGCCGTCGTATGAGACCTCGACATCCTTGACATCGCCCAAGCCTCCGGTGAATGAGGCGGTGACATTGCGCTCCGCGGCGCTGGGCGAGGCGAGTTCGCGATAGATCAGGTCCGCGCCGGGATTGAACGTCAATGCCTCGCGGATGTCCGGCTGTATGACGCCACCCGTCGAATCGAATGCCAGCGGGCGACTGACATACGCAACCCCGGCATCCCCTGCCAGTGGATCATCAGTGCCCTGACCACCACCGCCCCCGCAGGCGCTGAGCAACAGACCGAGCAGACCGGACACGAAGAGTCGGGCGCCTGCCACGGCGCAATGTTGAGGAGCATGGTAACTTGGTTTCATCATTCTGCCTGGTAAGCAATCCGCCTGATATCACGCCGCGTCGCGTCGCTGCACACTCGATTCGAAGTATGAACAACCATCAGCCGGTGAACGTGACCGGGTTCCCGATATACGCACTACGCCTGTCGCAGTTGCACTATAGGCCAGGGGATAACCGCCATTCCGCGAGCCGAATCACAGAAAGCCGCGCGTGCAAATCGCAGCATCTAATCCCAGCGGAGGACGTGCCGGTTCACGGCAGGGCATAACAGGTGGGGCGGGATTATGGGTCTTTCCAGGCTATTTCATACGAGATGCACACCGCGGCTGAGCACGATTGCCGTGGCGCTGTGTCTGCTGCTTAACTGCATCGCCTGCGCCTCGGCCGGCGAACTGGAACGCCGCCAGGCCAAACGCATGCACGACCGCCTGACCGGCGTACCGCCCAGCGTGCAGAGACTGGATGTCATGGAGGCGGACATCGCCGCTGGCAATGCGACGGGTGCGGCATTACTCGCCATGGACGACAGCGCTTTTTACAACGTCACGCTGAAGAATTTCGCGGCGCCGTGGACCAATCGCGACCAGAGCGTGTTTGCGCCCATGAACGACTACACCGCCACGGTGATCGGCATGATCCGCGACGAGGTGCCGTTCAACCGCCTCCTCTCGGCCGACCTGGTCTATGTCGGGAATAGCAGCCTGGGACTGCCGGCCTATTCCATGAGCAACAACAACCATTACGAGGCGCTGGAGACGCAGGGCATCGATCTCAAGACCGGACTCATACCGGTAGCGCAATCGGCGGTGACCGACCTGCCGGCTTCGGCCACGGCCGGCATCATGACCACGCGGGCCGCGTCCGAGGCCTTCTTCATTGCCGGCACGAACCGCGCCATGTTCCGTTTTACCTTGCTCAACCACCTCTGCAACGACCTCGAGCAGCTCAAGGACATCACCCGCTCGCCTGACCGGATTCGCCAGGACGTCTCGCGCAGTCCGGGTGGCGACAGCCGGATTTTTCTCAACGCTTGCATCGGCTGCCACAGCGGCATGGACCCCATGGCCCAGGCATTCGCCTACTACAACTTCGATGCAGTCAGTGCCCGGTTGCAGTACACGCCCGGCGTCGTTCAGCCCAAGTACCTGATCAACGCCGACAACTTCAAGTATGGCTATGTCACGCCGGATGACCACTGGGACAACTACTGGCGCAGCGGCGCCAACAGCCTGCTCGGCTGGGACGCCGGCCTGCCGGGTTCGGGCAGCGGCGCCAAGTCATTGGGTGTGGAACTGGCTGGCAGCAGGGCATTCGCCGCCTGCCAGGTGAAGAAGGCGTTCAGGACAGTCTGTCTGCGTGTCCCGGGCAATGCCGCTGATCGCGGCCAGGTCGATACCATGGTCGATGACTTCATCGCGTCCAACTACAACATGAAGACCGTGTTTGCCGAGGCCGCGGTCTATTGCATGGCCGACTGATGCCGCGGCTGCACCGGTATACCCGCCACCGCGAATACAACGCCCGGACAGGGCTACGATCCGGAGTCACAAGATGAACCAGCCAGTATCCGCCACCCGATCCGCCGTGCACCGTCGATGCCTCATGCGCGTGGCAAGCCTGGCGGGAGGGCTGGTTCTGTGCGCCGCAGCCGTTATTACCGGTTGTGGGGGCGGGGGCACGACGACCCTGCCGAACGCCTCCGGCGGCGTCACCGCGGTCAACTATTCCGGCCCTCCGCCGGCAACCGCCGACGTCCAGCTCTTCAAGCTCAATGTGTGGGACAAGCTGATCGCGGATAACCGCTGCGGCGCCTGCCACAGCACCGGCGGGCAGACGCCCGAGTTCGTGCGTGCCGACGACATCAACCTGGCCTATGCCGCGGCAAACACCGTGGTCGATCTCGGCTCACCCGCCGATTCACGCCTGGTGGCCAAAGTGGGCGGCGGGCATAACTGCTGGCTCAGCAGCGACAGCGCCTGCGCCGATGTCATGACCGCCTATATCGCAGCCTGGGCAGGGGGCTCGGCGGGCGGCGGCAAGACCATCGAACTGAAGCCGCCGGTACTGAAGGACCCCGGCACCAGCAGGAATTTCCCGGATGACTCTGGTCTGTTCGCGAGCACGGTATACCCGCTGCTCACGGCGCATTGCGCGGGCTGCCATGTGGAATCGGCCTCGAATGCCCAGTCGCCGTTCTTCGCCAGCGCCGATGTCGATGCCGCCTACGCGGCCGCAAGGGCTAAGATCGACCTCGACACACCTGCCAGCTCGCGCCTGGTGGTGCGCCTGCGCAACGAGTTCCATAACTGCTGGAGCGGCGACTGCCAGAGCGACGCGGCGGAAATGGAAGCCGCCATCGGTGCATTCGCCGGACAGATCCCGCTGACAGGGGTGGATCCGCAGTTGGTGACCAGCAAGGCGCTGTCCGTCATCGACGGCATCGTGGCCAGCGGCGGCAGCCGGCATGAGAATGATGTCATCGCGCTCTATGAGTTCAAGACCGGCACGGGCAGGACGGCATTCGACACCAGCGGCGTGGATCCCGCGCTGGATCTGAGCCTGATCGGGGATGTTACCTGGGTCGGCGGCTGGGGCATCGAGATCACCAGCGGCAAGGCCCAGGGGAACACCACGGCCAGCCGCAAGCTGCACGATCTCATCACCGCGACCGGCGAATACTCGATCGAGGCGTGGGTGGTGCCGGCCAACGTCACCCAGGAAGGGCCGGCGCGCATCATCAGCTACTCCGCCGGGACCGGCGTGCGCAACTTCACGCTCGGACAGACCCGCTACAACTATGATTTCCTGCATCGCAGCAGCAGTACGGACGCTAACGGCGAACCGGCCCTGTCGACGGCGGATGCCGATGAGGATCTGCAGGCCACGCAGCAGCACGTGGTCGTCACCTACGACCCGGTGAACGGCCGGCGGATCTATGTCAACGGGGTGTTCACCGATGACCTCGATCCCGTGCCCGGCGGAAATCTCATCGACTGGGATAACAGTTTCGCCCTGGTGCTGGGCAACGAGGTTTCCGGTGACCGGCAGTGGCAAGGCAAGCTGCGCCTGATCGCCATTCACAACCGGGCGCTCACGCCCGAACAGGTGGCGCAGAATTTCGCCGCCGGCGTGGGGGAGAAGTTCTTCCTGCTGTTCAGCGTCGCGCATCTGACCGGTGTGCCGGAGAGTTATATCCTGTTCGAGGTCAGCCAGTTTGACAACTACAGCTATCTCTTCAACGCGCCGCGCTTCATCAGCCTGGACCCGGCGGCCGAGCCGGATAATATCCGGCTGGCGGGCCTGCGCATCGGCGTCAACGGCAAGGAGGCCGCCGTCGGGCAGGCCTATGTCAATCTGGATACCGTCATCAGCAGCACGTTCTATACGCCGACGGGACAGGCCCTGTCGAACATCGGAACGGTCATTCCCCTGGATAAGGGTCCGCAGGACGACGAGTTCTTCCTGACCTTCGAGGTTCTGGGCAATCACACCCATGTCGTGCTCGAACCGCTTTCCCTGCAGCCGGGCACGCCGCCCGACCTTCCGCCGGTGCCGGATATCGGACTGCGCACCTTCGACGAGATCAATGCCACCATGGCGGCGGTGACCGGCGTCAGCACCCAACAAACG
Organism: Gammaproteobacteria bacterium; assembly: GCA_020027635.1. Taxonomy (GTDB): domain Bacteria; phylum Pseudomonadota; class Gammaproteobacteria; order UBA9214; family UBA9214; genus CAVQCA01. The sequence continues at coordinate 603 of JAHKKL010000023.1, read as the reverse complement.
GCCGTCAAGGCGACCTATGCGACCATCAGGCAGCAGCTGCCCGGCGTGGAGAGCATCGAGGGCTTCCTTTCGGCACACCAGATGGCGATCGCGCAACTCGCGATCGAGTATTGCAACGCCTTGCTGGATAACCAGGGCCAGATCACGCGCGCCGCCTACTTCCCGACATTCGACTTTGCTCAAACCGCCAACACGGCCTTCGACACGGCGGCGCAGCGCGATGCGGTGATCGTTCCACTGCTTGCCAACATCATGGGAACGGGTCTGACGACCCAGCCCGACCCGGTGTCGGTGACGGGGGAACTGGACAATCTGATTGCCGGGTTGACCGCCTGCGCGAGCGGTCCCCTGCCGACGTGCGCAACGACCGGGCGTACGCAGGAGATCGTGAAGGCAAGCTGCGCGGCCACCCTGGGCAGCGCGGTCATGCTGCTGCAATAGCCGCGCGAACCGCATTACCGTCAAGGAGTACAGCATGTCCAGAAAACGCACAGCACTGACACCGGACGAACCGTTGCGTCACGCCGGTCACCGGCGTGCGGTCACCCGGCGTGACTTCCTCGCGCAGGGGTTCATCCGCGGCCTGGGTCTGCTCGCGGCGCC
>JAHKKL010000229.1 GCA_020027635.1 Gammaproteobacteria bacterium | reverse complement strand
CCGTCGGGCGGAGGAGGGAAGCACCGGCGATGATGGCGCTGTGGCTCCTGTTCGCGGCTGTGCTTGCACCGGATGCCCTGGGCGCTAAGCGCATTACCAAACCGCCGCCGGCGCAGGGCTCATTCACCGACCCTCTGCTTGCCTTCGACGCGACGCGCTGGATGAAGGCGGACGGCTGGAAAAACGGCTCACCCTTCGACAACGCCTGGCTGACCGATCATGTCAGCTTCGGCGATGGCTTCATGGACATCCGCCTCGATGACCAGGCCGCCCTGGGCGAGCCGTATTCTTCGGGCAACTATCAGAGTCTCGGCTTTTACGGCTATGGCTGCTACGAGGCCAGCTTCAGGCCGGTGGCCGAACCCGGTGTCGTGAGCTCGTTCTTCAGCTTCGCGGGCCCCTATGACAACGGCGGCAACGGCAAGCACAACGAAATCGACATCGAGTTCCTCGGCTTCGACACCCGCGCTTTCCAGGCCAACTTCTGGACCAACGACGATGCCTATGCCGGCCGCCACGAGGCGATGATCTACCTGGATTTCGATGCCTCCCAGAACTTCCATCGCTACGCCTTCAAGTGGCTGTCGGGCGGCATCGAGTGGTATGTGGACGGGTCCCTGGTTTACTCGGCAACGGATTCCCAAGCCGATCCGACGCCCAAGGCGGGCGATTCGCTGCAGAAAATCATGATGAACGTCTGGCCGGTCGACGCCACGGCGGCGGGGTGGGCCGGCACCTTCGTCTATCCGGGTTATCCGCTGCACGGCGACTATGACTGGGTCAGGTATACGGCGGGGGAGGCCTGCGCCATCACCGATCCGCCGCCGTCACCGCCACCTCCGGGTGATCCCGCGCTCCTGCACGTAGGCGGGATCGCCATGAGCCTGAATATGCGCGGGGATCAGGTGATCACCCGCGTGAGTGTGGTGAACGGGAACAGCGCGCCAGTCCCCGGGGTTACCGTCAACGGAGCGTGGTCGGGGGTGATTACCGGCGGCGATAGCACGAGGACGACGGATGCCGGCGGGGTCGCGACCTTTTACTCGGGTCGATCGCGGACCGCGGGCAGCGTCACCTTCTGCGTCACCGGTATCACTGGCGCGGCCATGAGCTACGATGCGACCGCCGACGTCGAGACCTGCGATTCCATCAGCAAGTAAACCGTGTGCGCGTGACCAGAGAAAGTACGCGGTCGTCCCAGCCGGGCGATCATCCCCTGTGAGAACCGCAAGGCGGATGAGTATGAACCGGCACATCGTCCGCCGTCAGGCGGTCGGCGGCAGGGAGACTCAGCGGCGCGTGGCGTGGCGCTGCCCGGTATCACCCGCGAAGTGGAACCAGTGCATCGGATTCCAGCTGTGCCTGACCTGCACGGTGAGCACCTCGAAGGGGAAGCGGTGGGGCGGCGTATGGGCCTGGGTGGTTCGCAGTCCGAAAGGACTGTGGGAGCCGACGATCACCAGATCCGCTCCGCACTCGTTGGCCAGCCCGATGACGGTCTGCTGCTCCGGTCCCACCTCCACCCAGAGGTTACCCGAGGGGTGGATTTTCTCCAGCATGGCCCGGATGCGCTGGGAAGCGGCCTGGGCCAGCCCCGTGGCCAGCTCCGTCGGGGACATGAACGGGGCATGGTCGGACTCGAAACCAGTGTGGTAGTCAACCACATGGGCCGTCAGCAGCTCGGCGGAATGGCGACGGGCGTGCTCCCACGCCAGCTGTAGCACCTGCTCGCCGCGTGAGTCCGGGTCGATGACGCAAAGGATATGTTGACACTGCTTCATGGGTTGCCTCCTGATGGCTTGACGGGCTAGCCGGTACGCAGGCCCGGGATCATGATCGTTTCGGGCGGTATTACGTGATTCCGCAGGGGTGGTGCCTCCGCGCGCGGGACGTTGTCGCATTCGTTGAACACCCGCAGCCGGCAGTTGCGGCAGGCCTGCGGATCGAGCTTGCTGAACACGCTGGCTATGGCCTCGCTCTTGCCGCGGAAGGAATTTTCCTCGCCGATGGTCTCCATGAAGCCGCCCTTGCGCAGCGTGTTCAGGACGACCGACTTCAACTGAATGAAATACAGACCGCCACCCTGGGCGCGCCGGCGCTTTGCCTCGGTGGCGAGGAATTCGGCTCCGGCCACGTCCACGAAGTTGATGGGCGAGGCCACCACGACCAGGTGTTTCTGCGACGGGGTTTTCTTCTCGAACAGACGGAAACTCTCCTGCACCGCGCTCACCGCCCCGAAGAACAGCGATCCGTCCACCCGCACGATCTTCATCTGCGGGCATTCGGGCAGGGCCGGATTGTGGGTGAACTTGCGCTTCGGGTCCTGGGGGTCGGGTACCCGCTTCACCACCCTCGGGCGGGAGGTGCGGCTGAGATAGATCACCAGCGACAGCAGGACGCCGATGACGATCGCCTCTTCCAGCGCGATCGACAGGGTGGCGACGAAGGTGATCAGCAGGATCGCGGTCTCCGCCCGGCTGGTGCGGATGATCTGGCGGATGTGGTGGAAGTCGATCAGGCTCCAGGCCACCAGGAATAGCACACCCGCCATGGCGGCATTGGGCAGATAGGCGGCGAACGGGGCCACCAGCACCACGATGACGGCCAGCAGGATTCCGGAGATGATGGCGGCCAGCGGCGTCCTGGCGCCGGCGGTGTAGTTCAGGCCGCTGCGGTTGAAGGAGCCGGTGGCCACATAGCCGGAGAAGAAGCTGCCGATGAGGTTGGACAGACCCTGACCGATGAATTCCTGGTTGCCGTCCAGGTGCTGTCCGCTGCGCACCGCCATGGCGCGGGCGATGGAGACCGCCTCGGTGAGGGCGAGCAGGGTGACGGCCACCGCGCCGCTGGACAGATCCCGCAGACTGTCGAACGACAGGGTGGGCATCGACAGCGGCGGCAGCGCGGACGGCAGCGCGCCGACGGTGCTGATGGTCTTGACGCCGAATTGCTGCAGGAGAATGCCGAGCACGCTGCCCCCGAGCATGGCGATGATCATGTACGGCCATCGTGGCAGGAAGCGGCGCACCAGGATTCCGATCAACAGCGTGACCAGCGAGACGGTGGTGACATAGGGCCCGATCTGGTCCAGGTGGGTGAACAGCGTCCCCCAGGTTTCGACGAAGGAGGTGCCGCGCGGGATGGGCAGGCCGAAAAAGTTCTTCACCTGGTTGGTGGCGATCAGGATCGCGGCGCCTGCGGTAAAGCCGATCACCACCGAATGGGAAATGAAATTGACCAGCGCGCCGAGGCGCGCCAGGCCCAGCGAGAGTTCGATCAGACCCACCATGAAGGTGAGGGTGAACGCGAGCTGCACGTAGGGGGCGCTGCCCGGTTCCGCATAGGTGGACAGGATGGAGAAGAGCACGAGGGAGGCGGCGGTCGTGGGACCGGAGACCAGGTGCCAGGAAGACCCGAACAGGGCGGCGATGATGGCGGGAACGATGCCCGCATACAGGCCGTATTCCGGCGGCATGCCGGCGATGGTGGCAAAGGCCACACCCTGCGGCAGTACCACCACCGCGCCGGTGAGCCCGGCCATGAAATCCTCGCGCAGGGTGCCCCGGTTGACCATGGGCCACCAGGTCAGAAACGGCATGAAGGGTTTGAGCCAGTCGGGAAGGGTGGGTGTCGTGGACATCGGGGTTTGCATCTCGGGCCGGTGGTTAACGCGTACCTAACCATATCTCGTCGGGTGTAAAGCATGCGTTAACGCCGGGTCATGCCCACGTCAAGGCAACATCAAGGAAATGTGAAGACCGCGGGCATGCCATGGCCCGGGAGACCGGGGAGATCAGATAACGGCGGGTGCTTTCATTCCGAAGCCCAGCCGAACCTCGGTCCCGCGACCGCGGCGGCTGTCCACGGCGATGTCCCAGCCATAGCGATCGCAGATCCGCTTGGTGAGGGACAGACCGATGCCTTCGCCAAGACTCTCGCTGCCCTTGTAATGGCGCTGGAAGATGCGGGAGAGTTCCGCCTCGGCGATGCCGCGCCCCGTGTCGGTGATGCGCAGCTGTTCCGCCGTCAGGTGGATGCTCACCTCGCCCTGGTCGGTGTGCTGGAAGGCATTGCGGATCAGGTTGCCCACCACGATCAGCAGCAAGGCCCGGTCCGCCGCCAGGTGGGGATCGGCGCCGATCTCCAGCTTCAC
>JAHKKL010000228.1 GCA_020027635.1 Gammaproteobacteria bacterium | reverse complement strand
ATTTTTCATAACATTTTATTACAGACAGTTATTAGCTTCTTCTGAAGCAACTCCAGCAGCCTGATACTTTGACTGAATTTCCCGATTCTAAATGCCGGTTAACTTCGGGATATGTTACGACGGTGCAGGACTTGGCAAGATACCAAGGTTATTTGGAATTCCTTTTATTTTTTAATCGCTTGAAAATACATCACCAATAACATCGAGATGATGCCATGAAGATTTGATTGCTGCTGTCAACAATTTTAAAAAATTCTCTCTTACGATATCCGAATATACAAAATTTAACCATTATCTATATACGCTTATTATCAGTAACCTGCGGTTTCCCTCTAATATGGCGTAAAAATCGCGTCAATCTATTGTGGTTGACAGGACACTCGGATGGGGGCGTAATCGTAACCGTCATTGGTCCTGTCTTGTTAGGAGGAACGATCACCTTGGAAAACATTAATCTTGATGTTAACGAGTTGGCGTGTCTGGACAAGATTGAACAGGCGCAACGCTTCGAAGAAGTACACCGCCAGATCGATGAACTCCAACGTGCTGCATCCGGCGACCCGTGTTTCCGAAAATGGGCCGAACAACAACGGCAGTACATAACGGATATGCAGCAAGTGATATTCGAAGGTTAGCCCAACAAACCTCCATTAATCCCGCTGCTACAGCGGGTTTTTTTTGCCTGATATACCGGCGGCACCCGGCGAGTTCGGATTACATGAAGCCCGTTACAGGTTACCCTAGGTACACTCATTTGGTCGGGTGCCTGATACGTCACCATGCATGCCCACATCATCATAAAACTCATGCTGTTGCTGGTAATCACCAATGGCGCACCGGTAATTGCCCGTCTGTTATTGCGGCAGCGTTTCAGCCAGCCGCTCGATCGCAAGCTGTGCTTCGTCGACGGACGACCATTACTGGGACCGGCCAAGACCGTGCGTGGCATAGTCAGTGCGATACTGGTGACCGCGCTGATTGCACCCCTGTTCGATCTAACGCCCGGACAGGGTGCGATCTTCGCACTGCTGGCGATGTTTGGAGACCTCGTTTCGAGTTTTATCAAGCGACGTCTGGGAATTACAAGCAGCCATTCGGCACCCTTGCTAGACCAGTTGCCCGAGACACTGTTGCCATTATGGGTTATGCATCCCGTCCTTGAAGAAACACTCTTGGAAGCCTGTATCGCCCTGCTTGCCTTTGTAGTTATCGATTGGCTGATTTCCAAACTGCGTGATGCCGTCAGCAACGATGCAGGTGATGCAAGGTGATCTCCGGCGGGCAATTGAGCCTGACATCGACAATACAGGAACCGGAACCCGCGGAAGTATAGCCGTGCAGATTGTTGTAGGACCATGCGCCGTTGCAGTACGCGCGCGGGCAGCGAGCATTGCACATCAAGGGTAAACCGCCCGGCAGGCAGATCTGGCCACCATGGGTATGCCCGCAAAGCATGACGTCGAAATCAGCATGGGCCGCATGCCGGTAGATTTCCGGTGAATGTGCCAGCAGGATGGAGATCAGGTCAGGGGGAATGGTATCTGCGGCTTTCTCCAGATTATCAGCTTGATAGTAATGCGGATCATCGATACCGGCCAGAATCAAACCGTCAGTGCCACGCACAATGGTCACATGTTCATTTAGCAACATGCGGATACCCATCGCTTCGAGCGCGGGGACCATCAGGATCGTGTCGTGATTACCCAGTACGCCATAAACTTCCCCCTGCAGGTGCGTGCGAATCAACCGCATACCATCCACTGCGGCATCATGTGGACCGAAGGTGCTCGCCCTGAAATCGCCGGTCAGTACGCACAGGTCGTACTGCACATTGCGCACCGCCTCGATGAGCGCGTGCGGAAAATCTGGCGCCATATCCAGGTGCGGATCGGAAATCTGTAGAATGGTATAACCTTCAAATGCTCGCGGCAAAGTTCCGAGATTGATGCGATTATGTCGCACCTCAATCCTGCGGGCATTGCGCCGACCGCGTCCATGTAACAAGAAAAGACGCAAACCGTTCCTGATAACGGAGTGGATGGAATACCAGTTTTCTATGTGGAAAAAATTGCGCCCCTGGCCAAAGATTCTTTGTTCGTAGTCCCGTTCAATACCCAGCCTTTGTTTAAGGTGTATCTTGCCAACCCGTTTCAACAGCAGGTCATGGGTAATTTTATCGATGGGGTATGAGGTCATTACATTCCCGTGTCCAGACAAGGATGCATCATCCCGCTTGTAACCAGCCGGCATCTCCGCCACGAACTGCGGGAACTGCTCATCCAATACCGTCCTGTGTTACGCAGCACGGTGGAGGTGCAGCTTTCGTGCCTTGACTAGACAAAGCCGGCTTGCCGGATAATGGTGCCAATCAACTCACAATACTGATAAACAAACAGTTCTGCAGCTGTAATGTTGTCATTCAGTGACGAAAGAAAGAGTCAATAATATGACGTTTTACTGGCTGGATATCGTCAGTTCCGGAGGCGCGATAATCAAAAAAGTTAAGATAGACAATTTCCCAAAACACGTTGTCTTGCCACTTCCGCATGAGTTCATTGCCTCAGCAGTTCATGCGTTTCAATTCCCGCCGATGAGAAATGCGGGGTGGCGGTGACAGGAGACATCGACCCCTCACCACCGGTCGCAGTCGTAACACGCGTGGATTATTTCGTGACCAGTTTGTAATTGATCGCGGAAAGGTATGCCGCTTCGGATCTTAGATCGACCCTGGTCAGAGGATGGTGATCCAGCCAGTCATGCGGAACATTCAATGTGACGGTATTTTTACCAGCAGTGATCCTTATCGATGGCAGAGGCATATCGGCTCGACCCCGATTGAGGGTAACCGCTATGCGCAGGAGAATCGCCAGGCGCATGGCCTGCTGCTGCCAGCGACCGGGCAAGGACTTCATCTCAATAAGGGGAAATTTGCGTCGATGGGCTCGCACCAGCATGGCCAGCAGCTGCTTTTCCTGCTGCGTAAACCCGGCCAGGTTGGCATTGCTGATAATATAGGCACCGTGTTTGTGGTACTGATTGTAGGCCACCATCATTCCGCATTCATGCAACTGCGCTGACCATCCCAGCATTTGAGCCAGCTCCTCATCCTGCAGATTCCAGACCTCCTTGGCAGTATCAAGGAGCCTCAGGGCAGTATCCCGCACCCGTCCCGCCTGCGCCTGATCCGTTGCACAGCGCACCGCCAATGCTTGGACACTGCGACCACGCACATCCTGATGCTGGATACGCCCGACGAGATCATATAACAGGCCTTCCCGAAGCGCGCCGGCGGCAACCTGCATGGATTCAATATTCAGTGTATTGAACACCGCCCTTAGGATAGCAATACCGCCTGGCAGAACTGGTTTCCGACTTACACTGAGACCCTTGAGATCCAGTGCTTCAATATGTCCCGCATCAATCAACGCCTTTCTCAACTTTTTCAGGGCAGACGATGTAATTTTTCCCGCGTCCTCACACCATCCGCATGCATGAGCAATACCGGCTGCCGCCTTGATGGTGCCTGATGCACCAATGGCCGCATCCCAACATGCGGACCGGTACGACGTCTCGACGGGCTCAAGTTCCTGCTTGGCGACGGTCTCTGCTTTCGACATTGCCTTGGCGGAGATCACCCCGCCAGGAAAATATCGCTGGCTCATGTTAACGCATCCCATGTAGAAACTGTTCATATGCAGCGCCTCCAACTGCTGGCCGATTATCAACTCCGTACTGCCACCGCCAATATCAACCACAAGGCGGCGCTCGCTGCCGTTGCTGAGGGAATGTGCGACACCCAAGTAAATCAGGCGCGCCTCCTCAATGCCTGAGATGATATCGATGGGATGGCCCAGTGCCTGTTCGGCCTGAGCCAGGAAACCAAGTGTGTTATCCGCCGCGCGGAAAGTATTCGTGCCTACGGCGCGCACATTCTCGGAATCAAGTTCACGCAAGCGTTGCCCAAACCGGCGTAGCGCGGCGAGTGCCCGCCACTGCGATTCCAGAGACAGTTCATTGCGCTCATCCAAACCGTCCGCCAACCGGACCGGCTCCCGCAATCGGTCGATGACACGCAGCGCGCCGTTCTCAAGTCGAGAAACAATCATGTGAAAGCTGTTCGATCCAAGGTCAACCGCCGCGACGACTCTGGGAAGCGATTTCCTTGCATCTGGATTGCCCGGG
>JAHKKL010000227.1 GCA_020027635.1 Gammaproteobacteria bacterium | reverse complement strand
CTTGGTGCAGTACAGGACAAAGTCGTCGTAGAGCTCTTGGGACGCGGAGGCAGGAGCCGGCCGGTATACATTACAGGCCATAGCCAAGGGGGAGCCGAAGCGGCGCTAGCGACACGCGCACTGATCGCCGGAGGGTTTCCCGTTGTATTTACTTATACGTTTGCCGCGCCTCGTCCGGGCAATTTGGAGTTCGCCAAATCCATTCCGGCTACTCTCCCAATTCATCGTATCGAATTCGGGGACGACATTGTCCCGCATGTGCCGCCGACCCCGATCAGCAAGGAAGCGCAGAAAATAGTTGACCATTTGAAAGGGCTGCCGTTCTTGCCGGAACAAGTCCAAATGCTGTTGAAGCTTGTGCAACGCGCCAATGCAGGAAACGGTTTTGCGGGCGTGGGGACACTGTGCTATGGCAGCCACAAAACCAAAGCATTGCGCGTCGATATCTCCGCCGAGCAAGAAGCGGCATTGTTTTATGACCGTCTGTGGAGTTTGGTCAGGCATCCGGAACGTTGGGCCGAGCATCACCATCTCGCAGGTACAACAGAAGATGTCAGTAATGGAATTAATGGAAACTACACCGCCTTGGTAAGCGATTTTGCAATTGTGAACTGAAATGATCGGCCAGCGTAACGTGATAGCCGAGTAAGTCGGGCAACGGTATTATCGTTGCTCGACATTTCCACTTCAGTATCAGATTTTGTGCCTAACTGTGATAAAGGTGTCAAACCTCTTGATCCCCGCACGGAACGAAGCGCGTGGGCAGGGCGAGTCTGATCTCCTCCGTCCCGCCGCTGATGCTGAAGACGGCGGCCAATCCCGGCGGCCTGCCAATCGAAGTCTTCGACCAACTCCGTGCCGCCTCCATCGCCGACCGCTCGCAACTCTACAAGGATCTCGCCGGCGGCCAAGCAGGCACCACCCCCGGCAGTCGCGCCAGTGTCCTGTGCCGGCCCGCTCACACTGCCGGCGACTGTCGCCCCCGATCCGGGCTGATGGGAGTCGCGCGCGAGATGGCGACACTATACGTAGAAACCGAAACGACCATCAGCGATTGTTGAGCTATGTTTGTTTTTCCTTTTCGGCCATGCTATATGAAGCTAACCGATTGATTTCCAGGGAAGGCGAATTTTAAAAATGACCGAAAAGTCGTATGGCGAACATGATTTATAGGCATTCTATTTGTAGTTGAACTAAACCGCTTCGCGGTAGCTGCTTTCCTTTCGAGTCTTTCCTGTAGCCGGTGAGGTGAGCGTCCACACTCAGAGATGACCACTGTTGGTCATTTACTGAGGAGAAGGACGATGACACCGTTACGGCAAAAGATGATGGATGCCATGCAGGTGCGTGGCTTTTCGGTTCGGACCCACGAGAGTTATCTCGCTGCGGTCAGCGATCTTGCGCGCTATTACCATCGCCCACCCGACCAGCTCAACGCCGATGAGCTGCAGGCGTATTTTCTGTATCTGGTCAAGGAACGCAGATTATCCGGGGCGAGTTGCCGGTTGTACCTGCACGGGATCCGGTTTTTGTATCTTCAGGTGCTGAACTGGAGCAGCTTCGATATCCCGTTGCAGGTACCGAAGGCCGCGCAGCGGATCCCGGAGCTGTTGACCCGCGCTGAGGTGGGACAGATTCTGTCGGCATGCCGCAATCCCAAGCACCGGATGCTGCTGACGACCTGTTACGGCTGTGGCCTGCGAGTGAGTGAACTGGTGGCCCTGAAGGTGCGCGACATCGACAGTGAACGCCAGCTGCTGCGCATTGAACAAGGCAAGGGGGCGAAGGACCGGCAGGTGATTTTACCACCGTCACTGCTGGAGCAGCTGCGGGACTACTGGCGGCACTACCGTCCCCCGTTGTGGTTGTTTCCGCGGCGCGATATGGAACTCGCGCTGGGTATTTCCACGCCCCAACGGGTGTTCACCCGCGCCAAGCGGCGTGCCGGCATCGACAAGGTGGGTGGCATCCACAGCCTGCGTCATGCCTATGCCACCCACCAGCTGGAGGCTGGCCTGCCGGTGCACCAGTTGCAACGGCTGCTGGGACACCAGAACATTTACTCCACCCTGCGCTATGTGCACTGGGTGCCGGGGCATCAGGAAGGCCGGCGCGGTACCGATCTGATCGCAGCGCTGGAGGTGGATCATGGAGGCCATTAACCTGCAAGGGGTCCTGTCCCGCTTTCTGGATCATGACCAACGGCTCAGTCCCCGGCAATGGCAGGTGTGCAGCCACCTCCAGTCCTGCCGCACCGCCGCCCTGGGCGGCTTGCAGTTGCACTGCGATCACTGTGACTACAAGCTACCCCAGTACCATGCTTGCCGGGATCGGCATTGTCCGCGCTGTCAGCAACGCGCCTCAAGGCGCTGGTGCGAGAGTCAACAGGCTGCCGTGCTGCCGGTGAGCTACTACCACCTGGTCTTTGCCGTGCCGCATACACTGAACCCGTGGGTGCAGTTGCATCCACAGGTCATCTATGGCCTTCTGTTCCAGAGCGTCTGGGCGACGCTCACGACGTTTGCCGCCGATCCCAAACGACTGGGCGGTGAACTGGGCATGACCGCGGTGTTGCATACCTGGGGCCAGAACTTGAGCCAGCATGTCCACCTGCACTGTCTGATTCCGGGCGGTGCGCTGAGCGCACAAGGTCAGTGGCGTTCGGCCAAGAGCAACTACCTGTTCCCGGTACGCGCCTTGTCCCGGGTGTTTCGGGGCAAGATGGTCAGTGCCTTGCGCGCGGCCGCTCGGCAGGGTGAATTGCAGCGCGTCACCCGGCCCGGTGACATCGACGCCATCCTGGCGGGCTTGATGCAGACGGACTGGGTGGTGTACAGCAAGGCCTGTGTGTCCCACACCGATACCGTGGTGGCCTACCTGGCGCGCTACAGTCACCGCATTGCCATCCATGACCGGCGCATCCTGGGGCGGGAAGGCGATCAAGTCGCCTTTCGCTACAAGGACTACCGGGATCACGATAAACCGAAGGTGATGTGGTTGTCGGGCGTGGAATTTATCCGGCGCTTCCTGTTGCATGTGCTGCCCAAGGGATTTATGCGCCTGCGCCATTTCGGGTTTTTGGCGAACCGGTGCCGGGCGGAAAAGCTCAAGCAGATCCGGGGCGTGCTGGCGCAGGGTGAGGTGCCCCCGGCAGCCTCAGCGGAAGTGACACCAGAGCTGCCCTTTGCCGGTTACCCGTGTCCGAAGTGCCATCAAGGTATCGTTCACGTGGTCTATCCGCTCGCGCCGCTGCGCTGGGAAGGCGGGTAATCTGACCCACGGTTGAGTGTGACAAGACGGTCGAACACAGGCGCTGTTGCGCCTGGGGCAGCGTTCGGCCGGTAGACTGGAAACCGCCTGGATCGAGGAGAAAATCACCGGGTAAGGATACGACGTAGCGCTATCCGGTGCGGCGTCTTGACGGCATCCCGCACCGACTCCGACCTGGCAGGCTTCGACAAGCCCGGCCACGACGAATACAATCCCCTCTATATAAAGACGACCCGCCGCTGGTGGCGGCTTAGTCCAACAGACATTTATCCGTCATGCTGCGCACAACGGATAAATGCTTATACGTTAGGAGGCATGACATGATGTTGTCGGGTTTCTGTCAGGTGAGTGTCGGGAGCTTGCCGTAGTGGTTGCGCCAAAAATGACCGATCATTTGGGCACGTAACCACCGGAGATATTGCAATGACCACTTCATATCGTAGTGCCCAAATCAAGGAGCTACGGACTTCCCGTGCATGGTCCCAAGAGCAGCTTGCAAAAATGGCTGGGCTTGATGTTCGTACAATCCAACGCATGGAAAAAGGCGAACCAGCATCCTTTGAATCCCTTAAGTCTGTCGCTTCTGTTTTAAAGGTAAATGTCAGCAACCTTCTCAACGAGAAGAAGGCTGAAGAGGAAGAGAAAACAGAAGCCGAAACTCCAAATGGGGAGTTCCTTATCCGGGTAAGCGATGGTAATCAGCTGTTTGCGCTCATGGGCAGCGCTCACGCCTACGCATTTAACAACGACCCTCTTGAGTCAGCTGAGGATACAGAGTTAGTTGCGGATTTCCTTCAAGAACTTCACGATTGGGGTGAGTTCGGGGACGACATCGGCCCCGGCGAAAGAGTGCGTGTTGCGCATGAATATACGGGAAAGATTAAGGAGCTTGAGGAAAAAGGGCTTTGGGTCTTTGCT
>JAHKKL010000226.1 GCA_020027635.1 Gammaproteobacteria bacterium | reverse complement strand
GACGCGCGCCTCTTCACGCCTGCCGGTCAGCTGCCCGAATCTTTCCAGGCTGGAGATGATATCGTCCATGCGACTCGGCTCCGAAAAGAACACCGGCAGACCGAGTTGCTGCAGGCGCCGCGACTGGCCGGCGGGATTGCCGCTCTCCCAGGCAATCACCAGGTCCGGCTGCAACGCCAGGATGGCCTCGAGATCCAGCCCGCCACCGCCGCCCACACGCGGTATCGCACGGGCCGCTTCCGGGTAGTCACTGAATTCGGACGTCCCGACCACGGCTGCACCCGCGCCCACGGCAAACAGGAGTTCCGTGATATGCGGCGCCAGGCTGACAATGCGCTGCGCAGGCCGCTGCAGAGTGACCTGCTGCCCGCTATCATCGGTAACATGTATGTCAGACCATGCCGGCCCGTGCAGCAGCATCCAGGCCAGGATGGCGCCGGCAACCCGGGAAGACCTGCGGTTAATTATTCCCATAAGCGATCGACGGCTGGCCCGCGCCCTGCGGCAGGCGGATGCCGCCGGTCTCGAAGCACCTTGGTTGCGGAAGATCGCGGTCGGCCGGCCGCTGCCGGGTTGAGACCTCACGTCATCCGCTTTGGACGTTGCACCAGCAACGGGAAGCCAGCAGTGGGCATACAGTAACTCCGGCTCACCATAAGAAATCCGGGCTCGATTCCTGCCGCGTCGATGCCCTATCGATCTTACCCGTGCGGCCACAGCCAGGCCGCGCCGCGAACCCCGCTGGAATCGCCGTGCGCAGCAGGCACGAGTTTCGTGTCCACGCGATCGGAGAAGACATAGCGCCCCCAGCGTCGCGGTACTTCCTCATACAAGGACGCCATATTGGAAACCCCGCCACCGAGCACGACCACCTCCGGATCGATGATATTGATCACGCTGGCCAGGGCTCGTGCCATCCGGTCCATGTAACGATCCAGTGTCTGGCACGCGGGTGCATTGCCGGCCAGCGCGCGCTGGCTGATTTCCGCCGCCTCCAGTGACTCGCCGCAGGACTGCCGGTGATCACGCGCCAGTCCCGGCCCGGACAGCCAGGTTTCGATGCACCCCTCAAACCCGCAATAGCAGGCGGGACCGGGCAGCTCCCCGGTCCCCGGCCAGGGCAAGGGGTTATGTCCCCATTCGCCGGCGATGCCGTTCGGCCCGTGCAGCAAGCGCCCGTTGACGACGATACCGCCACCCGTACCGGTCCCGACGATCACGCCGAACACCACCGCGGCACCGGCGGCGGCGCCATCCGTGGCCTCCGAGAGGGCAAAGCAATCGGCATCATTGGCAAAGCGCAACGGACGGCCCAGCAAGGCCTCGAGGTCGTAATGCAACGGCTGTCCGTTCAGGCAGGTGGAATTGGAGTTCTTGACCCGTCCGGTGGCGCGAGATACGGATCCCGGCATGCCAATGCCGATGGTACACGGTCCGCCTGCCCGCGACTCAAGCCGGAGCACCAGCTCATGCACCGCGGTCAGCGTCGCGCGGTAGTTACCGCCCGGCGTAGGCACGCGCTCTCGGATCAGTTCTCGGCCATCGACCCCAAGAACGATGCCCTCGATCTTGGTCCCGCCGAGGTCGATACCGATACGCATACCCCTCACACCAGGCCATGCTTGACCAGGTAAAACTGGCGGTCCCTGTCGGTACGTATGCGGCTGAGGCCGGCATTGGCGACATGGATGCGATACATCCTTGCCGGCGGCACCTCGAGTACATAAGCCATGATGGCGCGGATCACGCCCGCATGGGCCACGACCAGCACGGATTGCCCGGTAAACCGGCACAGCAGATCGTCGAATCCGGCCTGAACGCGACCGGTGAATTCCTCCAGGGGTTCCGCTCCCGGTGGGCGGCTGTTAACCGGATCCTGGAGGAACCGGGTAACCTGCCCCGGGTCGATCTTTTCCAGCTCGATGCGCGTACGCCCTTCCCATTCCCCGAACCCGACTTCCCTGAAACGCGGTTCCTCGTGCACGGGCAGATGCAGACGTTCGCCGAGCGCGACGGCGAAGCTGCTGCAGCGCAGCAGCGGCGATGTCACGATCTGCTGCCACTCCGACATGCCCTCCACCGTCCGCCACATCTGCTGCCAGCCTGTCTCGCTCAGAACATCATCGAGCTGGCCGCGGTAACGTGGTCCTCCGACCGGCTCACCATGGCGCAACAGGTCGATCTGTGTCTCTCCAGCCGTCACTGTGTTCAACTCATCCATGCTTCAGGTAGACAAGGTTGCGAGCCGCTCATTCAGGGCCAGCCAGTCAAACGCCGCGCCCGGGTCCGTCTTGCGTCCGGGCGCAATATCGCTGTGGCCGTGGATACGATCGCTCGAAATGCGCGGGAATGTCCGCGCCAACGTCTGGATAATCGCGGCCAGCTGGTCATATTGCTGCAGCGTGTAAGGTTCGTCATCCTGTCCCTCCAGCTCTATCCCGATGGAATAATCATTACAGCAGCTGCGCCCTTGATAACAGGACTCGCCCGCGTGCCAGGCGCGCTTTCTGAAAGGGACGTATTGCACCACCTCACCGTCTCGCCTGATCAGCACATGACTGGAAACCCGCAGGTGCGCAATCCCGGGAAAATACGGGTGGGCATCCGGATCAAGCCGATTGGTAAACAGGTCATCGATCCAGCCGCCGCCGTACTCGCCCGGCGGCAGGCTGATGCCGTGGATGACAATCAGGGAAATGTCGTCACCGTCCGGTCGCTCGTCACAGTTGGGTGAAGACACCTGCCGGGCGTCAAGCAGCCGGTTTCCGGTCGCATCGATCCTCATGGCGCTTCCTGTGGCGGCGTTTGGATCGCGGCGTTAAGTGCCGTGTATACCTGCTCCATGCGGGCCTCGGACTGGAACTCGCAATGAAACTGTCCGTTCAGAAAAAGGAACATTGCCGGCAGATGGTAAAGCCCGAACTCATGCGCCAGAGCCATGTCCCGCTGGACGTCGACCAGGTAGAGGGTAACATTGCCATACAATCCCGCATAATCGGCCAGTAGCCGCTTCCAGTGCCGGCACGATGCGCACCCCGGCGTGTGGAACAGCACCAATGCCGGGCCGGGTGTACCCCCAATGCGGTGATGGAAATCGAACTGGTCCAGTGTCGCGATGGTGTTCATAACACAGGCAGTATAACGCAGAGGCGACATCGGCTACCTGCACGGCAGCTGCCGGAAATCAGGCCGCCTGGATGGTATTATCCCCGATCCGGCATGTTCGGCTACAATAGCCGACTTCCGTCCATACACCCGGTAATGGAAAAGCAATGCGTGCGATAAAACTGCTGACCCTTGTGTGTTCAACCTGCCTGGTCACGGGTATTGCCCTGGCCGAAACGAATTACGTCAGTGACCAACTCGAGGTCACCTTACGCAGCGGCAAGAGTACCAGCCACAGCATCCTTCGCATGCTGCGCAGCGGTACCCCCGTTGAAGTGCTGGAGCAGGATAAGGAATCCGGCTACAGCCTGATCCGGGCCCAGGGCAAGGAAGGCTGGGTGCTCACCCGTTACCTGATGAAAGGGCCGGTTCCCCGGGATCAACTGGCCGAAACCGAGAAGAAACTCGCGGAACTTGAACTTGAGAACCGCAAGATGATGACAGCCACGCAGGCACTCAACGAGGAAAAAGGCACTATTGAGAAGCAACGCAGCACGATAGACGATGACTACCGGAAAGCCAGTCAGGAACTGGCCGAGATCAAGCGTACCGCTTCCAGTGCCCTCGCCATCGACAGCGAGAACAAGGATCTCAAAAGCCGGCTGGTGGCACTGGAACGCAATCAGCAAACATTGCAGCAGGAAAATGAAAGTCTCAAGGACCGCACGGCCCGTGACTGGTTCATGGTAGGCGCCGGTGTCGTCCTGCTTGGCATCCTCGTGGGCCTCATTATTCCGCGCCTACGCTGGCGCAAGAAATCCAGCTGGGATACGTTCTAGACTGGCTTATTCACCGCAGCGACGCCGCCTCGTCATTCGTCCGTGACGCAACCTTCCGAGGCATCCTTCACCAGCTGGATGTATTTATACAGCGTGCCGCGCGTGGCCTTGTAGGGCGGCATGGTCCACTGCCTGCGGCGCTGCGCCATTTCCGCATCGCTGACGGCGACCGAGAGACTGCGGGTTTCCGCATCGATGGTGATCATGTCACCGTCCCGGACAAGGGCAATGGGCCCGCCTTCCTGTGCCTCGG
>JAHKKL010000225.1 GCA_020027635.1 Gammaproteobacteria bacterium | reverse complement strand
TTACTATGCGACACCGCCGGCGCACAGTCAAAATCACCTTGCCCCGGTAGGCCGGGTGATGGGCGGAGCACCGCCAGCCCCGCTACTTGGCAGATGAGGCGAAGCCAAGGTCAGGAGGTAGCCTGGATTGATCGATAGCGACAACATCGCCGGGAGCGATGTTGGACAGCCGCAGGCTGGCCCGTAGGGCGTAGTCCATGGATGGATCCCGCAAACCCGGGTTTCACTCCATTCAACCCAGGCTACCGCTTACCAAAAACGCTTAAGTTAAGTGCCATTGGTCAGTGTGGTTTATTCAGGTGTACATAGGTCAGCGCCGCCAGGAACCACAGGCTGGTGAGCGCAATTTCCAGCAAGCCCAGATAGCGCGTCACGGGAGAACTGTAGGCTTCCACGACGCCGTGGGTGAAATAGTACAGCGCCAGGAAGCAGCTCCAGGCAAAAGTGTAGCGGCGCCCATGCAGCAGGCCGCGCAGGGGGGCAAGCAGGGGCAGCACCAAGAGCAGCAAGACCAGGGAGACGGGGAACAGGGTGGAGGGCGCCGCCCAGCCATACCAGGCGAGCAGCAGCACCAGCGTGCCGAAATAGCCGCCGAGGGTGAGGGCATAGAGGAATTGAGGCCGGGGCATGAGTGGCGCCGTCTTATCGGAAATAGTTGTCAAGAAAGCTGATTACTTGAAACGTATTTATCATTGCGAGCGCAGCGCGGCAATCTCATCGATTAGGATCAGCCGCTTAGAGATTGCTTCGTCACTTTGTTCCTCGGTAACTGCTCCTGCGTCGCCTGAAGCGCCTACTTTTGGTACTCTACCTCCTGCATCCATGCAGTCGTCGCAATAACAAATTCATCAGCTTTCTTAACTGTATGACGTTTTAATAAGGGATCTTATCCCTGCAGTGCCAGTGCGGTTTGTGCGATGCGCCTGCCGAGGGCGCGGCAGAGATCCTTTTCCTCCTCCGTCAACGGCCGCTTGCTGTCCGTCCCGGCGGTATGGCTGGGCCCGTAGGGAGTTCCCCCGCTGGTGGTTGTCAGCAGGGCGCTTTCGGTATAGGGCAGGCCCAGGAGCAGCATGCCATGATGCAGCAGCGGCAGCATCATGGAGAGCAGGGTGCTCTCCTGGCCGCCATGCAGGCTGGAGGTCGAGGTGAACACCGCGGCGGGTTTTCCGGCCAGCGTGCCGGAGAGCCACAGGCTGCTGGTCGTGTCGATGAAATACTTCAGGGGCGCGGCCATGTTGCCGAAGCGGGTCGGGCTGCCGAGCGCCAGTCCCGCGCAGTCGCGCAGGTCGTCGAGGGAGGCATAGGGCGGGCCGTCCTCCGGTATGCTGTCGGCCACCGCCTCGCACACGGTCGAGACCGCCGGGACGGTGCGCAGGCGGGACTGGCAGCCGGGGACTTCCTCGATGCCGCGGGCGATGCGCCGCGCCATGTCAGCCGTGGCGCCGTGGCGGCTGTAATAAAGAACCAGTATCTGGATCATGCCGGTAACTGCCACCGTCAAAGAATCTCCAGCACGCTTTCCGGGGGACGGCCGAGGGCGGCCTTGCCGTTGGCGAGGATGATCGGCCGTTCCATGAGTCGCGGGTGATTGTGCAGCGCCATGATCAGCTCCCCGCGGCTCAGTCCGGGATCGTCGAGATTTTCCCGGGTGTATTCCTCTTCCTTGTGACGCATCAACTCGCGCGGTTCCATGCCCAGCAGTTTCAGCAGCGCCTCCAGCTCCGGTTCGCTCGGCGGGTTCTTGAGGTATTCGACGATACGCGGCTCGTAACCCTGTTCGCGCAGCAGTTCCAGGGTGGCGCGTGATTTACTGCAACGCGGGTTGTGATAGATCGTGATATCGGTGCTCATGTGCGCTTCCCTCGTCTGCCTCGCTGGTTTGGCAACCCATTGTAGGAGCGGGCTTGCCCGCGAACAACGCTGCTGATCGGAGACCCTTCGCGGCCAAGGCCGCTCCAGCAGCGAACCCTGCCATGAATCGCTGAATCGTTCGCCTGGTTTGGCGACCCATCGTAGGAGAAGCGTGCCTAACGGGTGACCACCGGGATCTTGCCGATGCGCATGCGCCATTCCCGCGGGCCGCTCTCGTGTATGGAGTTGCCGTGGGCGTCAACGGCCACGGTGACGGGCATGTCCTCGACCTCGAATTCATACACCGCCTCCATGCCCAGTTCCGCAAAGGCGAGCACCCGTGCGGCACGGATGGCCCGGGATACCAGGTAAGCCGCGCCGCCGGTCGCGATCAGGTAGACGGCCCCGTAACGGGCGATGGTCGCGACGGTTTGCGGGCTGCGTTCCGCCTTGCCGATCATGCCGAGCAAGCCGGTCCTGGCGAGCAGGGGCTCGGTGAACTTGTCCATTCGGGTGGCCGTGGTCGGCCCCGCCGGTCCGACCACCTCGTTACCCACCGGGTCGACCGGCCCCACGTAGTAGATGAAGCGCCCCCTGAAATCGAGGCCGCCGGGGAGCGGCTCGCCCCGTTCCAGCAGGTCGACGATGCGCTTGTGCGCCGCATCGCGGCCGGTGAGCAGCCTGCCGCTGATCAGCAGCGTCTCGCCGGGCCGCCACTGGCTGACGGCTTCGCGGTCGAGTCCGTCCAGATGCACGCGGCGCGCCTGCCTGCCCGGGTCGCGGTCGATGACCGGCCAGTCGTCGAGGTTGGGCGGGTCGAGCCGTGCGGGGCCGCTGCCATCCAGTGAGAAGTGCACGTGGCGGGTGGCGGCACAGTTCGGGATGATGGCCACGGGCTTCGAGGATGCGTGCGTCGGGTAATCGCGGATCTTGACGTCGAGGACGGTGGTCAGCCCCCCGAGGCCCTGCGCGCCGATGCCCAGGGCGTTGACCTTTTCATAAATTTCCAGACGCAGTTCCTCCAGCCGGTTCGACGGCCCGCAGCGCTTCAGTTCATGGAGGTTGACGGGTTCCAGCAGCGCCTCCTTCGCGAGCAGCATCGCCTTCTCGGCGGTCCCGCCGATGCCGATGCCCAGCAGGCCCGGTGGACACCAGCCGGCGCCCATGGCGGGCACCTGCTCCAGCACCCAGGCGACCAGATCGTCGCTGGGGTTGAGCATGGCGAAGCGGGACTTGTGTTCCGACCCGCCGCCCTTGGCCGCCACCGTGATCCCGAGGCCGGCGCCGGGCACGAGTTTCGCGTGGATGACCGCCGGGGTGTTGTCCCCGGTGTTGCGCCGCTCGCCGGCGGGATCGGCGACGATCGAACCGCGCAAGGGATTGAGCGGGTCGGTGTAAGCCTCATGCACGGCGCGGTTGACCATGGCGTCGATGTCCCTATCCGTGTCCCAGCGCAGATCCATGCCAATCTCGAGGAAGACATTGACGATGCCGGTGTCCTGGCAGATGGGGCGGTGACCCTCGGCGCACAGCCGGGAATTGATCAGGATCTGCGCCATGGCATCGCGCGCGGCGGGGGACTGCTCGGCCTGGTAGGCCGCGTGCATCGCCTTGATGAAATCCGGGGGGTGGTAATAGGAGATGTACTGCAACGCATCCCGTATGCTGTCGATAAAGTCTTGCCTGGAGATGGTTGCCATGGTGGATCGACTGTCTGCCTGAATGCCGGGTACGCTTCCTATAACCTGAATTCTAGTCTGAATCGGGCGCTTTCGCGGGCGGGAACCCGGGGCAGCGCGAGCTGTCTGAATTTTCTGTACAATAACGCCTGATTCCGGAGGAGCATCACATGCGGTTCGCATTATTACTTTTGGGGGTGTTCACGGCAACAACGGCGCTCGCGGACCCGGTGGATTTCACCTTGAACGATGTCAACGGCAAGCCGCGCTCCCTTTCCGAGTTCCGCGGCAAATGGGTGATCGTCAATTACTGGGCGACCTGGTGTCCGCCCTGCCTGGATGAAATCCCGGACCTGGTCGAGTTCCACGAAAAACACAAGGACAAGGATGCCGTGGTGCTCGGCATCAGCTTTGAAGAGGTCGATCCCGATTACCTGCACGAATTCGTCGACACGCATTTCATGACCTATCCCGTGCTGAGCATGGAGCCGGTTCCGGTGACGCCGCTCGGGCCGGTGCTCGGTCTGCCGACCACCTACATCATTTCCCCGCAGGGCGAACGGGTTGCCCGCCAGGAAGGGCCAATCACCAGAGATGTCATCGAGGCGTTTCTGGATCGAAAGCAGCAGCGGGGACCGCAAGCCCTTTCCGGGCCGATGAGCCTGTCGGCCGCTTCCCCCTAGTCATTACCCC
>JAHKKL010000224.1 GCA_020027635.1 Gammaproteobacteria bacterium | reverse complement strand
CGCTATGAATACATCCCTGTACGCTCGACGGCCGCAGTCGCTCCGGGCATCCTGCCCTCACGCGACACGTGCACATCCCTGTGCATCGTCCCTGCGGCCAACGGTCACTACAGGACTTACCCGGCATGAGGCGTCTACACTCGTGAGGCAAAGTTAGAGTTCCCCTTAGTATTTTGCGGTCTCTGCGGTGAATCATTGCCGTTCATTCCGGCAGCAGGTGTTCGCCGCGATACAGGTCTTCGAGGGTTTCCCGCTCGCGGATGATATGCAGGCGGCCGCCGTCCACCATGACCTCGGCCGCGCGCGGCCGCGAGTTGTAGTTGGAGCTCATCGAGAAGCCGTAGGCGCCGGCGGAACGTACGGCCAGGATATCGCCGGCCGCGAGCGCCAGTTGCCGCTGCTTGCCGAGAAAATCGCCGGTTTCACAGACCGGCCCGACCACGTCATAGCACAGCGTCGGCTCGCCCTGCCGCGGCTGTACCGGGATGATATCGTGCCAGGCGTCATAGAGGGCCGGGCGCTGCAGGTCGTTCATGGCAGCGTCCACGATGGCGAAGTGCCGGTCGGCCGCATGCTTGAGGTATTCCACCCGCGTCAGCAGGATGCCGGCATTGCCGGCGATGGCGCGGCCCGGCTCCAGCAGGATTTCCAGCCGGCTGTCCCCCAGCTTCTGTAGCAATGCCTGAACATAGGCGTCCGGCGACGGAGGGGTGTCCTGCGCCCGGTAGCGTATGCCGAGACCGCCGCCCAGGTCGATGTGCTGCAGCCGGATGCCCTCGCCCTGCAGTTTGCCGACCAGCCGCAGGACACGGTCGAGGGCATCGACGAACGGCCGGGTATCGGTCAGTTGTGAACCGATGTGACAGTCGATGCCGGTGACGCGCAGGTGCGGCAGGGCGGCGGCCTGGCGGTAAGTCTCCAGGGCCGTGTCGACGGCGATGCCGAACTTGTTTTCCCGCAGGCCGGTGGATATGTAGGGGTGGGTACCGGCATCCACGTCCGGGTTGACACGCAGCGACACGGGGGCGGCAACACCGCACTGGCCGGCCACTTCATTCAGCCGCCACAACTCGTTTTCCGACTCGACGTTGAAGCAGCGGATGCCGGCTTGCAGCGCCCGGCGCATCTCGTCGGCGCGCTTGCCGACCCCGGAGAACACCACCCGCGCCGGGTCGCCGCCGGCCTGCAGGACGCGCTGCAGTTCACCGATCGAAACGATATCGAAACCGGACCCGAGGCGCGCCAGCACCTGCAGGACGGCCAGGTTGGAATTCGCCTTGACCGCGTAGCAGATGAGGTGGGCATGGGCACCGAGCGCCGCATCGAAGACCCGCCAGTGATGTTCCAGGGTGGCGCGTGAATAGACGTAACAGGGGGTTCCCACGCGACGCACGATGTCCCCGAGGTCAACGTCCTCGGCCCGCAGGCGGCCATCCCGGTCGATGAAATGGTCCATGACGAAGGTGCGGTGAACGGGGGTGCGTCAGTCGTGCTGCTGTTGCGGCCGCTCATCCGGCAGATAGAGCGGGCCTTTCTGACCGCATCCGGCAAGGCCGATCCCGGCGCCGGCGATGACCAGCACCAGCCACAAGAGACGGGCAGGCAGGCGGTTTTTCATGGCATGCTCCAGTGAAGAGCAGCCAGTATACGGTGCGCCTGCAACAAACCCAATCCCGGAGTGCACACTGAGGCATACTAGGCGGCATGACGACACGATGGCTCGATGCCGTGGAGATCAACCCGGCGGAAAAACCGCAGGCCTGCCTCATCTGGCTGCACGGCCTGGGCGCCGATGGGCATGATTTTGAACCACTGATCCCGGAATTGCGCCTCGTCAACGAGCTCGGCGTGCGCGTTGTCCTGCCTCATGCGCCGCTCCGCCCCGTCACGATCAATGGCGGCATGGTCATGCGGGCCTGGTATGACGTCCTCTCGCCCGATTTCGGGTACGCCGAGGACAGCCGCGGCATACGGCAATCCGAACAGCAGCTGCTGGCCCTGATTGAGCGGGAGGTGACGAACGGGATACCGGCCTCGCGCATCGTGCTCGCGGGGTTTTCCCAGGGAGGCGCCATGGCGTTGTATACCGGTGTGCGTTATCCCCAGCCGTTCGCCGGCATTCTGGCATTGTCCTGCTACCTGCCGCTGGCGGAATCGCTGGCCCGGGAGAGCGGCGAGGCGAGCCGTGCGGTACCGATCATGATGGCGCACGGTGTCTCCGATCCGCTGATCCCGCTCTCGCTGGCGGAGCAGTCGTGTGATCGGCTGCGGGAGCTGGGCTACCTGGTTGACTGGTATTCCTACCCCATGCCGCATGCGGTTTATCCGCAGGAAATCCGTGACATTCGCCATTGGCTGGAAAAGCGCTTCGTCCCTGCTGGCGGGTGATTGGAGAGGCCTCATGCCGGGTAACTCCTTGCGTGACACGCTGTGAATACGTCCCTGTACGCTCGCCGGCCGCAGTCGCTACGGGCATCCTGCCCTCACGCGACACTTGCCATCCCTGTGCGTCGTCCCTGCGGCCGACGGTCACTCCAGGACTTACCCGGCAGGAGGCTTTGGTTTTACGTCGTTATTGATATCTCTGCTGGTGATGTGCCTACCGGCTGATCACGGTCCCGTTCCGCTGCTTGCGGGCTTCGCCGAGGGCGGCCTCGGCCCGTTCGAGCAGCGTTTCCGCGTCGTCATCGCGCAGGCAGTGGGTGACGCCGTAACAGGCGCTTACCGGCGAGGGCGCATCGGCGCTGATTCGCTCCAGGTGGGCGGTCAGTTTCTCGACCAGCCGCAGCGCGGATTCCCGAGGGGTTTCCTGCAGGACGAGCAGGAAGTCATGGTCGTCGTTGCAGCCGAGCAGGTCGGCCCAGCGGGTCTGGTCACGCAACAGATAACTGATCCTCACCAGCAGTTTCTGGCGTTCCTGTTGCACCGCGAGACCCATCGCGATAACGGACAAGGGGCTGTCGTAACGCCGGCTGCGCGCGACCAGTGGTTCCAGCGAATGCAGTAGGCCGCGCCGGTTCATCAGGCTGGTCAGGGTTTCATCCTTCAGCGAGTGTAGTTTCAACTCCGCGCGCAGCGCATCGCGTTCCTTGCGCAGGCGCAGTTTTTCGGTGACATCGATGTAGAAGCGCGCCGTACCCCCCTGTCTGCCGGCCAGGGGCCGGGATTCCACCGTAAGCCAGCGGTCATCGCCATCCGGCAGGATCCAGTTCACCAGCGTACCGCTGCCGAGCAAAGGCTCCAGCAGTCCTTCCTTCCGCAGTTCTTCAGGTGCGTCAATCCCTTCACCGGGTACCACCCCAGTGAGACTGGCAAAGGCGTGGTTGCAGGCCCGTATGCGGCCAGACGCATCGAGCAGCACGACGGCCAGCGGACAGGCATCCAGCACGGCGGCGGCTTCTTCAAGCGTGAGGGAATTCAACATGCACACTGGTTCCTTACCGGCATACCGCAATCTGGCCGCAATGGCGAACGTTACCCGCGGGATCGGTGTCAGCCCTGCCGCGTGGCAAGACGACCCTTGACCAGGGCGATGGCGCCCCGTACCTGTTGCGGGGCGGTCCCGCCGAGGTGGTTGCGGGCCGCAACCGAACCCTCGAGGCTGAGGACCTGGAAGACGTCCGCCTCTATCGCCCCGGAAAACGCCCGCAATTCCTGCAGCGACATTTCGGACAGGTCCTTGGCGTTGTTCACCCCGTAGAGAACCGCGCGACCGACGATCTCGTGGGCATCACGGAAGGCGATTCCCTTGCGCACCAGGTAGTCGGCAAGGTCGGTCGCGGTTGAAAACCCCTGCCGGGCCGCTGCGGTCATGCGTGTCCGGTTAACCCTGAGGGCGGGCATCATGTCGGCGAACACCCGCAGCGAACCCTTGAGGGTGTCCACGCTGTCGAACAGCGGTTCCTTGTCTTCCTGGTTGTCCTTGTTGTAGGCCAGCGGCTGCCCTTTCATGAGGGTGAGCAGCCCGACCAGGTTGCCGATCACCCGGCCGCTCTTGCCGCGCACCAGTTCCGGTACATCCGGGTTTTTCTTCTGCGGCATGATGCTGGAACCAGTGCAGAACCGGTCGGGCAGTTCAATAAAGTTGAACTGTGCCGATGACCAGAGTACCAGTTCTTCCGAGAATCGCGACAGATGCACCATGGCAAGCGCCGCCGCACTGCAGAATTCAATGACAAAATCCCGGTCGCTGACGGCGTCGAGCGAATTGGCGGCCGGGGAGTCA
>JAHKKL010000223.1 GCA_020027635.1 Gammaproteobacteria bacterium | reverse complement strand
GTTACCCATGCAGAAGGACACGCTGGTACACGTTGAACACCTGACCCGCTACTACGGCCGCACCCTCGCCGTCGATGACGTGAGTTTCGACCTGGCCAAGGGCGATGTGCTGGGATTTCTCGGACCCAACGGCGCGGGCAAGACCACCACCATGCAGGTCATCAGCGGCAACCTCGCGCCGAGCGCCGGGCGGATCGACGTGCACGGCATCGACCTGCTCGATGAGCCCAAGCGCGCCAAGCGCGAGATCGGCTACCTGCCCGAACAGCCGCCGGTCTACCGGGAACTGACCGTGGAGGAATACCTGCGTTACTGCGCCAGGTTGAACCGCATCGCCCGCGCCCGCCTCCGCGCGGCCATCAACACCGCCATGGAGCGCTGCGGCCTCACCGAGGTCAGCCACCGCCTGATCGGCAACCTCTCCAAGGGCTACCAGCAACGCGTCGGCATCGCCCAGGCCATCATCCATACGCCCGCGGTGGTGATCCTCGATGAACCCACCGTCGGCCTCGACCCGATCCAGATCCGCGAAATCCGCGCCCTGATCCGCGAGCTGGGCAAGGAGCACGGCATCATCCTGTCCACCCATATTCTGCCCGAGGTGCAGGCCATCTGTAACCGGGTGCAGATCATTCACCGGGGGCGCCTGGTATTTTCAGACAGCATCGCCGGTCTCGAACAGCAGTTGAAGGCAACCAGCCTGATCGCCGCATTTCACGCCACCCCGGACATGGGCGCCCTGGCGCAGGTGTCGGGCGTCAGCCGCGCGGAGCCACTCCCCGGCAATCGGGTGCGCATCCACTTCACGGATACCGACCCCTCCGAGGCCCTGATTGCGCAGGCGGTCGCCGGCGGCTGGCGCCTGCATGAACTCAGCCCCGAACGACGCACGCTGGAGCAGATCTTCATCGAACTGACCTGCTCGGAACAGCCCGCGGACCAGCCGGAGGAGGCTGCCTGATGATCTTCACCATCGCCGCGCGCGAGCTGCGCAGCCTGTTCCTCTCGCCGCTGGCCTGGGCGGTACTGGCCGTAGTGCAGTTCATCCTCGCCTACATCTTCCTGACGCAGGTCGACAACTACCTCGCGTGGCAGCCGCGGCTCGCGGCCGTGGAAGGCGCCCCCGGCGTAGCGGACCTGGTCATCGCGCCGCTGTTCGCCGACGCCGCCATCGTGCTGCTGCTGGTGGCGCCGCTCTTGACCATGCGCGTGCTGAGCGAGGAACGGCGCAACCGCACCCTGAGCCTGCTGTTCTCGGCGCCGGTGTCGATGACGGAGATCATCATCGGCAAGTACCTCGGCGTGCTCGCCTTCTTTCTGGTCCTGCTGGCCCTGCTGGCCCTGATGCCGCTCTCCCTGCTGGCCGGCACCGAACTCGATCTCGGCAAGCTCGCCGCCGGGCTGCTGGGCCTCACCCTGCTGCTGGCGGCGTTTGCCGCCACCGGCCTGTTCATGTCGGCGCTGACCGAGCAGCCGACGATTGCCGCCATCAGCACCTTCGGCCTGCTGCTGCTCCTGTGGATCATCGACTGGGCCGGCAACGGCGACAACCAGGGGAGCGGCCTGTTCGCCTATCTGTCCATGCTGCGCCACTATGAAACCCTGCTGAAGGGCCTGTTCAACAGCACCGACGTGGCCTATTACCTGCTGGTCATCACCCTGTTCCTCGGCCTCAGCATCCGCCGTCTGGATGCCGACCGGCTGTCACACTGAGGCGACCCATGCAAATCACCCCCCGCTCCCGCTTCCTGCTGCGCCTGCAAAGCTGGGTATTCGCCGTGCTGTTCATCGGCATCATCGGCCTGCTCGCCTGGCTCAGCACCCTGTACGTCTACCAGGCGGACTGGACGGCCGGCGGCCGCAATACGATCTCGGAAGACACCCGCAAGCTGCTCGCGGAAATGACCGAACCGGTCGCCATCACGGCCTACGCGCGCGAGGATGAACTGCTGCGCAAGCAGATCAAGATCCTGGTCGGCAGCTACCAGCGATTCAAACCCGACATCACCCTGGAATTCGTCAACCCCGATACGGCGCCGGAGCGCGTGCGCACCGAGGGCATCACGATCGACGGCGAACTGATCGTCGGCTATCGGGGCCGCGGCGAGCATGTTCAGGCGCTGAGCGAACAGAAACTCACCAATGCCCTGTTGCGCGTCTCCCGTCAGAACGAACGCTGGATCGTGTTTCTGACCGGCCACGGCGAGCGCGACCCGCACGGCGAGGCCAATGCCGACCTCGGCGCCTTCGGCAAGGAACTGGAGCGCAACGGCCTCAAGGTGGAGTCGGTCAACCTGGCCGAAAATCCCATCCCGTCCAACACCAGCCTGCTGGTCATCGCCAGTCCGCGCGTCAACCTGCTGCCGGGCGAGGTGACCCTGCTGCGCGATTACGTCACGCAGGGCGGCAACCTGCTGTGGCTGGCGGAACCCGGCAAGTCGGCCGGCCTGGAAACGCTGGCCGAACAGCTCGGCATCGGGTTCCTGCCCGGCGTCGTCGTCGATGCCACCACCCAGCTTTTCGGCATCGATAACCCGTCCTTCGCCATCGTGACCGCCTACCCCAACCAGGACGTCACGCGCGCACTGAACGCCGTCACCGTGTTCCCGGAGGCCGCCGCGCTGGAAATACGCGAAGACAAGCACTGGCAGGCGACGCCGATCCTCTCGACGCTGGACCGCGCCTGGACCGAGATCGGCGCACTGAAGGGCGAGATCCAGTTCGACGCAAACACCGATGAACGCGCCGGCCCGCTCGACATCGGCGTGGCCATCACCGCCGCCACCCCGTCCGAGGAAGCGGCCGCGGACGCATCCGACACGCCGCCGCACGAGCAGCGCATCATCGTGACGGGTGACGGCGACTTCCTCTCCAACACCTATCTCGGCAACGCCGGCAACCTCGACCTCGGCCTCAACATGGTCCACTGGCTGAGCCACGATGACGCCTTCATCGACATCCGGGTCAAACCCGCGCCCGACACCACGCTCGAACTGGAACCGATCACTCAGGGCGTCATCGGCCTCGGCGCCCTGATCGGCCTGCCGCTGCTGCTGATGACCAGTGGCCTGGTGATCTGGCTGCGCCGCCGGCGCCGCTGATGTCGACGCGCACCCTGCTCAACCTGGTCCTGCTGCTCGCCGCCCTCGGGCTGGCGCTGGTGGCCTATTTCAAACCCGGGGTGAAGCCCGTGGACGCACCGCTGCCGATCATCACCGGGCTCGCTCCGGAGCAGGCCGGCAGCATCACCGTCGAGCGCCTCAACCGCGACCCGCTCACGTTCAGCAAGCACGACGGCCGCTGGTTCCTTCTGGCCGATAACCGCGAACTACCCGCCGCGGATTTCCAGGTGCGCGCTCTGCTGCGTCTGCTCGAGACCACCGCGACACA
This sequence comes from Gammaproteobacteria bacterium, assembly GCA_020027635.1. Classification (GTDB taxonomy): domain Bacteria; phylum Pseudomonadota; class Gammaproteobacteria; order UBA9214; family UBA9214; genus CAVQCA01. The sequence continues at coordinate 842 of JAHKKL010000223.1, read as the reverse complement.
CCACTACCCGGCCGGGTCGCTTGACCTCGCGTCCCTGGGCCTGCAGCCGCCGCAGGCGCGCGTGGTCATGGATGGCGTCGATTTCCGCTTCGGCACCACCGATGCGCTGGAGAACCGAAGGTATGTCCAGGTTGGCGATAGCGTGTATCTGATCGACGACCAGTACCAGCACCTGCTCAATGCCGACTGGCCTAACTTCGTCAGCCGCCAGATGCTGGAGGGGCGCGGCGCCATCACGCGGCTCGAACTGCCGGACATGACCCTGACCTATTCCGATGACGCCCATTGGCGGCTCGACCCCGCGAAGGAAGGAGTCGGCGCCGATGCCCTGCAGACCCTCGTCGAGAACTGGCAGAACGCCACCGCCCTGCTGACGCGCCACTATGAGGACGGCGCGGCCGGCGAGACGGTCACCGTGCACACCCGCGGGAGCGATGAGCCGCTCGTGCTGCGCATCGTCGCGCGCACGCCGGATCTCATCCTCGCCCGTCCGGACTGGGGCATCCAGTACCAGCTGCCCGGTTCGGAGGCCGACAGCCTGTTCACCCTGCCGCCACCCGCGCCCGAACCCGCCGCGGAGTCCCCCGGCGGCACTGCCGCGCCCGAGGCGCACTTGCCTGAAGAGTCGGCCGAACCGCCGGCCGCACCCTGAGCAGCAGCTAGCCGTAGGGTGCGCCGCGCGCACCGTCATCACGGTGCCCATGCCGGGTAACTCTTCTCGTGACCCGCTGTGAATACGTCCCTGTACGCTCGACGGCCGCAGTCGCTCCGGGCTCCTGCCCTCACGCGACACTTGCACATCCCTGTGCATCGTCCCTGCGGCCGACGGTCACGAGAAGAGT
>JAHKKL010000022.1 GCA_020027635.1 Gammaproteobacteria bacterium | reverse complement strand
ACTCGGTATCGTTATCGGCTGGGGCTTCATGCTCATCCCCAGTCGTGCTGCCCGTGATACGAAGACCAATATCAGTCTGTGCTTTCCCGAACTGACCCGACCCGAGCAGCGCCGCCTGGTTCGCAAAAGCTTGGCAGAGACAGGAAAAACCATCATGGAAACCAGCGCGTTATGGATGCGTCCAGGGGAAAAGACCCTGCAGCTGATACGTGATGTTGACGGACTCGAAGTGGCCTTGAGAGCACGGGTAGCGGGCTACGGGTTGATTCTTGCCACACCGCATCTGGGCGCCTGGGAAGCGGCAGGCTTGTACTGCGCCACCACTTTCGGAATAACTTGTCTCTATCGGCCACTGCGCTTGATCGAACTGGAAGCTCTGGTGCATAACGCGCGCAGCCGACTTGGAGCAAATTATGTTCCGTCCAACACCCGTGGCATACGCGCGGTCCGCAAGATTGTGGGAAAGGGCGGTACGGTGGCCATGCTGCCCGACCAGGAACCACGAAATGGCAGTGGTTGCTACGCGCCGTTTTTCGGCATACCCGCCTACAGCATGGCGCTGCTTGTCCGCCTGTCAAAAAGAACCGGCGCCCCGATCGTGTTTACCTATTGCGAACGACTTGCACGGGGTCGCGGTTTCCACATCCATTTCCGCGAAGCGCCGCAGGGAATCTATTCCATGGATACCGATACCGCCGTTACGGCAATGAACCATGCGGTTGAGGCATTAATCAGGGAATGTCCGACGCAATATCAGTGGAGTTATCGACGTTTTGGTAAACGTCCGGAAGGAGAGCGGTCTATTTATGACTGAAGCGTTCGTTGCCGGAAGCGCCACTCCTGCTGGCCTGACCCGGAAGCCCGGAAATCATCCCACCGCAGATCCGGCAAGTCAGCCCGTCGTGCGTGTATACCTACGATCTTGATGCATCTTGCATGCAACGCGCACTCACGGTCAGATAAACAATATTGCAATTCACCGCCGACCCACCTATACGCCTTTCTTGATCCGTTTCAGAAACACCTGCATCTCTTTCGCCGCCTGGACATCGCCCTTTTGCCGGGCTGCCGCTATCCCCGTTTCATAGGCTTGTACTGCGCCCTCTGTATCACCCAGGGCGTGCAAAGCTTTGCCGTAAACCTTCCAGGCGGCAGAATATCCCGGGTCCTGTCTGACAGCCTGCCGCAGGTGCTCCACCGCACCTTGCACCTCACCCTGCTTTAGCAGAACATTTCCAAGGGTGAAGCGCAGCAGCGGATTGTCCTGGCCTTCAGCGAGCATGGCTTCAAGATTTTCGAGCATACCCATCAGCGCCTCCAAAGTGCATGGTCGCACGGAACCAGCAGCGTGAAATCCCGGGAGGTCCCGTTATATCACGGAGCCGGGAGACCACCTGACCGGGTTATCTATCTCGACACTTTAGCGCCTATCCGGCAAAAACCGGGGCCAAGGTAATCGAAGCAGGCCGCTACGACAGAAAATGGCGGTACCTGTCCATGTCCTTCGGCGCGATGAACTGGATGATATCAGCAATGTCGCCGACAACCTCGGCAGTGAAACGTCCTGAGATTGGTACCTGCGTACCCACGGGTTTTCAGAAAAACGTCACGCCAACCTGGAACAGGCGTTCGACTTCCTGTATGCATTTCTTGTTGGCCAGAAACAGGATAACGTGATCGTCGGATTCAATTACGATATCGTGATGCGCGATGATGACTTCTTCACCACGCACGATGGCCCCGATGGTCGTGCCGGCGGGGAGCTTGATCTCATCAATGGTACGACCGACTACCTTGGAACTGTTCCGATCACCATGCGCGACGGCTTCTATCGCCTCGGCCGCGCCGCGGCGCAGTGAATGCACCACCACCACGTCGCCGCGGCGTACATGCGTCAGCAGGCTTCCTATCGTGGCCTGCTGGGGAGAAATGGCGATATCAATGGTCTGGCTCTGCACAAGATCAACGTAGGAGGGACGGTTGATCAGTGACATCACCTTGCGCGCGCCAAGGCGCTTTGCCAGCATGGCCGACAGGATGTTCGCCTCCTCGTCATTTGTAAGGGCGCAGAAGACATCGGTGTTCTCGATGTTCTCATCCAGCAGCAGCTCCTCGTCGGCGGCATCGCCCAGCAACACAATCGCCTTGTCAAGCTTCTCGGACAACAGGCGGGTGCGATCCTCGTTGCGTTCAATAATCTTGACCTGGTAGCGGCCCTCGATGGTCATGGCCAAACGCATGCCGATATTCCCGCCACCGGCCAGTATCACCCGCTTCACCGGCTTGTCCAGCTTGCGCAGTTCGCTCATTACACCGCGAATGTGCTTGTAGGCAGCGATGAAGAAGACTTCATCATCAACCTCGATGACGGTATCGCCGCTCGGGACGATGGGTTTCCCGCGCCTGAAAATCGCTGCCACGCGGGCATCGGCTCCAGGAAGGTGCTTTTTGAGATCACGCAGTTCATGACCGACAAGCGGGCCGTCATAAAATGCGCGCATAGCAACCAGTTGCACACGGCCGCCTGCAAAATCCAGAACCTGCAGTGCGCCGGGATTATCGATCAGGCGCTCGATATAATCCGTAACCAGCTGTTCGGGGCTGATCAGGACATCGACAGGCAAGGCATCCTGCGCAAACAACCGCGCATGTCTCAGGTATTCAAGGGAGCGTACACGTGCAATTTTGGTGGGGGTATGAAACAGCGTATAGGCCACCTGACACGCGATCATGTTGGTCTCGTCGCTACTGGTAACCGCAAGCACCATGTCCGCATCATCGGCACCAGCCTGGGCGAGCGTCTCCGGGTAAGATGCATGTCCGGTAACGGTACGTATGTCGAGTCGATCCTGCAGATCCTGAAGGATGGCCGGATTTTCATCGACCACGGTAATATCGTTCGCTTCATTCGCCAGGTTGGTCGCAACGGATCCGCCAACCTGGCCGGCGCCCAGGATGATGATTTTCATTGCTTTAGCTCGGATTCCATGCTGTCCGCAGCATGGAAAATACCGAAAGGCGGTATCACTCGGTCCCCTTTTTGTGCTCTATGCCCAGTGAGCGCAACTTCCTGTACAGATGAGTACGCTCCATACCCACGCGTTTGGCGAGTTTGCCGATGCTGCCATCGCAAGCACGCAGCTGATATTCCAGGTAATCCTTCTCAAACTGATCACGCGCCGCGCGTAACGGCAGGTCGTAGGCCAGAGCCGGTGCCGGCTGATCACCGGAATGCGCGGGCAGGGAGCTGATGGCGCGTTCCACCTCATCCAGCTCGATTACCTCGCTGGTACCGAGAATCAGCAGGCGCTGGACCAGATTCTTGAGTTCTCGGATATTGCCAGGCCACTCATAAGTGCGCAGGCGGTTCTGCGCCGCGAAGCTGAAGTGCCGGTAAGCCAGCTTGTCATTGACCACAAAATAATCGATGTAGAAATTCAGCAGATCATGAACATCATCTGCGTGTTCCTTGAGGAAGGGTATATGCAAGGGGACCACGTTCAGGTGGTAAAACAGGTCATCCCTGAACCTGCCCGCGGCCACTTCTTCCTCCAGGTTTCGTTGCGTGGTCGCAATGATGCGCAGGTCAACCTCGACATCTTCCTTGCCGCCAAGCCGGGTAAACGAGCTGGTCTGCAATACACTGAGCAGACGGGTCTGTGTCTGCAGGTCCATATCGGCGATGTCTCCGATACACAGGGTTCCCCCGTTCGCCTGTTCCAGACGTCCATAGTGGATGTTCTCACCATCTTCATGCCCGAAGAATTCGGCGGCGGAATTTTCCGGTGAGATCGAACCCACGGCTATCTCCACAAAGGGTCCGTCGCGGCGCGGGCTTTCTTGATGTATGTAGCGCGCAAACGTTCCCTTGCCTGTTCCCGGATCACCGTAGATCAGTACCCAGCTCTTGTGCTGGGCGATCTTGCGAGCCTGTTCCCTGAGTTGTTCCATTACCCTGCTTTTTCCGATCGGTTCGAGTACGGGCTGTGCGTGCTTTCGCAGACCGATATTTTCTCTTTGGAGTTTGTCGCTCTCGAACGCGCGTTCAATCGTCAGGAGTAGTTTGGCGAGTGATATGGGTTTTTCGATAAAGTCGTAGGCACCAAGGCGTGTCGCCTCCACCGCGGTTTCAACCGTACCGTGTCCTGACATCATGACGACAGGGCAGGGCAAGCCGCCGGATTCCGACCATTCACGCAGCAGTGTTATTCCATCGACGTCTTCCATCCAGATATCAAGCAGTATCAGGTCCGGACGTCGGGTCCGGCGCGCCTTGCGCGCTTCCTCTCCGCCTTCGGCGGTTGTTACCGTATAACCCTCATCCTCGAGAATATCGCGAACCAGGTTGCGGATATCCGGTTCATCATCAACAACAAGGATGTGGCGCGGCGTCATTTCTTCACTTCCATTATTATCGGGCTCCTGATGGGTTCAGGTGATGAACAATCACACACAGGCAGCTCTCATGCAACATTATATCCCACCATCATGCGCCGAAAATATCCTATTGTCGCCGGCAGGATAAGAATCCGCATCACAGTCGGCCACTTCGGCTGCTTGCAGCCGAATCCGGATGCGCGCGCCCCCTTCGGGATTGCTTTCCGCTGCGATCACACCGCCATGTTCTTCCACGATCTTTTTCACGATGGCTAGACCAAGTCCGCTGCCCCTGGGTTTTGTTGAAACATAGGGTTCGAAAATATTGTCAAGTACGCGTTCGGGAAACCCCGGACCGTTGTCATCGATCACAAGCTCGACATATGCCCTGCCTGACTCGTCACCCGTATGGGTCGTCACCGCTATGCAGGCCTTGTCGGTTTCAGCAACGGCTTCCAGACAATTCTTGAGCAGGTTGTGGAGCAGCTGCCTCAGTCTCCCGACATCACCCTCTATACACGGGTGTTGTGCATCAAGATGGGTTACCAGCTGCACCCTGGAGTCGCCGCCCCGGTATAGTTCCAACACTTCCTGCACCAGCATGTTCAGGTCAACCGGCTCCAGACTGATCTGGGGTACACGCGCATATTCACTGAAGGCATTGACCATTTTCTTCATGGCTTCGACCTGGTTGACAATGGTGCGCGTGGCGCGATCCAGCACCTCGACATCATCCTTGTTCATGCGCTCGATAAACCTGCGTCGCAAGCGTTCCGCCGAGAGCTGGATCGGCGTCAGCGGGTTCTTGATCTCGTGAGCAAGACGCCGCGCGACCTCACCCCAGGCCGCATCACGTTGAGCCTGGATCAGCGCAGTCACGTCATCGAACACGATGACCTTACCGTCCTTGCCTGAATTAGTACCCTTGAAGGACGTACCCCGACACATCAGGACCTGACGCCCGTTCACACCGAACAGCGAAACCTCTTCCTGCCACAATTTATTTCCGCTGCGGTGATTTCTCGAAATCACGTCGATGAATGGGCGGAGAAAGGCGTGATCTCTCCCGACTTCCGAGAGTGCCCTGCCGAGATAGGCCTTGATATCGACACCAAGATTCTGTCGAGCCGCGCTGTTGGCTGCGCGGATAACCCAATCCGAATCGAGACTCAAGACACCCGATGAAAGATTGGCAAGCACGGCCTCCAGATAGGCACGCTGACCCTCAACCTGCTGCTGGCTTTTACGCGCCTGGTCACGCGCCTTGGCAAGGCGGCGGGTCATGTCATTGAAGGACCGTACCAGAAATCCTAGCTCGTCATCGCTGGCGACCGGTAATCGCTTGCTGTAATCTCCTTCGGCTATGGCACGGGTTGCTTCCGCCATGTCCGTGACAGGGGCAACCAGTCGGCGCGCGGAGTGGAACGCAGCCCAGATCGCGGCGAGTAGACTTAGCACGAGGACGATGGACAGCGTCAGGGTATAACTGAACTTGAGTGGCGTTCGCAGATAGGCCAGTTCCTTGTAATGCCCGAAGGCGGACTGGACGCTCTCTGCCAACACACTGAGACGCTCCGAAACGGTAAACAGTGCCTGGAGGATATAAACCTCGCTGTCCTGGCGTGAGGAAAGCACTGGCACAAGTGCACGCGCGAACAATCCGGTTTCGCCCACAGGGTCAAGCCCGATATAGTGTTTGCCATCGCGCAGCATCTGCAACATCTCGCTGGATGGCTGGTGCGGCAGGATGGCTGTTGGATCAATACTGCTCGAGGCGATGATACGGCTGTCACTGCCTAGCAGTGTTAGTTCGGCCGCGCCGCTGCGCACCCGCAGGTCATAAAGGTTCAGTGTAAGGGTTGTCGCCGGGGATTCAGCGATCTCATCCGCGACACTCTCTGTTACCCGAAGGACATCGCGCAGGCGCACGTCGAGAGCCGTTCGGCTTAACTCCAGCGCGTCTTCGAGCGCCTGTTCAATGCGTACATCAAACCAGCTGTCGATGCCTCGATGAAGAAACTGCAGTGAGAAATAGTACACAATGCTAACCGGCACCACCGACAGCACCACGAAGGTGATGACCAGCCGGGTCATTAATTTTGACCCAGCGGCCTTTTTCCGCTGCTGACTGATCAGCCAGATGATGTTGGCGACAACAAACGCACCCAGAACCACAAGACCCATCGCATTAATCAACAGCAGCCATGAGTACAGTTCGCCAAAGCGTTCCGAATTATGGGTGGCGTCGCTCATCAAGGTGAGCGACGCCAGCAACAGCGCAAACAACAGCAGCATCGGCAGAAGACCGAAGCCGATGCGTTTTATCGGGCCAGTTGCCATTGATACCACTCGCTGTCCATATCCCAGGCGGATGAAACATAGGCAAGCAGCCGCACTGGGGTCGGCAGGGCCTCGATATCGAGGTTGCCGCGAAGGCGCACAGAATAGCTCTGGTCCTCCTGCATCAGGCCATAATCGAGCACGGGAAAGTTGTGCACGTACCCCGCGGCCTGCAGAGCATCATCCAGCTTGATGTAGCTGCGCTGCGCGCCGGTGCCGAGATCCTTCACGAGATAGCTGCGGCTTAATGCGTGCAACTGGACTTGCCTGACCTGCTTGTATTCGGCGACCACGATGTCCCATAGCCAGACGTGCTTTTCCAGCGTTTGTATCTGAAGCTCGAACACCAGGGGTACGCCGTTTTCCAGCGCCTCCTTTGGACCTGAACTCAGGCTGATTTCTATCCTGGCATCTAGCAGATATGACTCATCGCCTTTTTCCGTCCTGATTTCGGCAACCTTGAACGCGCCTGACTTATCAACCGCCGGCAGCCGCATGGGGATAAATAACAAAACCACGGCAAGCAGAGCCATCATCAGCAACTGTCCGTGATTCATGGAGACCCACCTGGTCGATTCACCGGCTATTTGGCCTTGCGCATGCATGCAAAATAAAATCCGTCCAATTCCTCCTCACCCGGCAATATTTGCCGGCCGTGAACACACGATCGCCCCCAAACCACTTCAACCGGCGTCGCCTCGGCATTCGGATGAGCAGACAGAAAACGTCCGATTTGGCTGTCGTTCTCCTCAACCAGCACGGAACACGTCGTGTACAACAGCATACCGCCGTCCGAAAGCAAGGGCCACATCGCCTGCAGCAACTGCGCCTGCCGAGACACCAGCGCGGAAATATCCTGCGGCCTGCGTAACAGCTTGATATCGGGATGACGCCTTATCACGCCGGTTGCCGTACAGGGCACATCCAGGAGTATGCGGTCAAAACACAGACCATCCCACCAGGCTTGCGGACTGGCGGCATCGCCCTGTATAACGCGGGCGGCAAGCCCAAGGCGCGAGAGATTTTCCTCGATACGTCGAACCCGGCCGGGATTGATTTCGACAGCCGTGAGGGATTCAAGACCGGCTTCGGATTCCAGGATGTGCGCCGTCTTGCCGCCGGGCGCGGCACAGGCATCCAGCACCCGCTGTCCGGCGGCCAGATCCAGCAAACCGGTCGCCTGCTGGGCGGCGCCGTCCTGCACCGAAACCCGGCCCTCGGCAAACCCGGGCAATGCTTCGACTGGCACGGGTGATTCAACAATGATGCCATGGGCGGCATGCCTCATCGCATGCGCCTTGATTCCAGCTTGCAGCAACAAGACCAGATAGTCATCGCGCCCGACCTGCTGCTGGTTCACACGCAGTGATAATGGTGGGCGCTGATTGCCGGCGTCCAGGATGTTTTCCCAGTCCGCCGGCCAGTCCGCCTGCAATACATCGATAAGCCATTTCGGATGTGCGTAGTGCGCCTCGCGCGACTGCTCTGCCACGGCGTCAAGATGGGCGGTTTCACGCTGGTAGCCTCGCAGCACTGCGTTCACCAGGCCTGAAGCCCATTCCTTCTTAAGATCACGGGTAGCCCGAACGGTCTCGTTAACGGCGACATGGGAAGGCACTCCCATGCGGGACAGCTGATACAGACCTGACAGCAGGAGGCAATACAGATCGCTGTCACGCTGGCGGAGTGGCCGTTTCAACAGGCAATCCAGAACCACCCGCAGGCGGTAATACCAGCGAAGCGTCCCATAGACCAGCTCTTGCACCAGCGCACGCTCACGCGGATCGGCAACAGTTTTCAACGCTGCTGGCAGCACATCAGACAGCGATCTTCCATCGTTGATGACCTGCGCGAGTATCCTCGCGGCGCGGCTGCGTGCGTTCAGTGGCACTCGCGGCCTGGTCAGGCAGTGCCAAAGCGCACACCCTCGAGGGGATGTGCATTGATGAAGTCGATGGCAGAGACCTGACGCCCTCCGGCCAACTGCACTGCCAGGATCCTCAGCGCACCAACGCCACAGGCGACATCGATACCGGCCTTGCCGGCGGCCAGCACCACACCGGGCTGCATATCCGTCGCCATTGTCACCGGCCGTGCCTCCCAGATTCTGAGCTGTCGGCCCGAGTAGTGTGTTTCGGCAACCGGCCAGGGGTTGAATGCCCGCACCTGGCGTGCGATCTGTTCGGCAGACATCGTCCAATCGATTACCGCCTCGGCTTTTTCGAGTTTGTCCGCGTAGCTTGCCTGGCTGTCATCCTGCACCCGCGGCTCCAGTTCTCCTTGCGAGATTCGGTCCAGATTTTCCTTGAGCAGCTGTGCGCCCATGACCGACAGGCGGTCATGCAATCGCCCGCCCGTATCATCGGGTTCGATCAAGCAGGTAGCCGAGGCAAGCACCGGACCGGTATCCAGGCCGGCCTCCATCTGCATCAGGCTGACACCCGTTTCCCGGTCGCCGGCCAGGATGGCCCGCTGGATCGGTGCCGCGCCGCGCCAGCGTGGCAAGAGGGAGGCATGGACATTGATGCAACCAAGCCGCGGCATTGCCAGCACCGCGGGCGGTAGAATCAGACCGTAGGCAACCACGATCATCAGGTCAGCCCTGAAGGCATCAAGTGTCGCCTGCGCCCCACTGTCTCTGAGCGTCCCGGGCTGGCAGACGGGTATGGAAAGTCGGCTTGCCAGCCGTTTCACCGGGCTTTCCGCTAGACGCTGTCCACGCCCTCTGGGTCGATCAGGCCGGGTATAAACCGCCAGCACCTCATGGGGACTATCGAGCAGGGCATGCAGGAGGGGTAGAGAAAATCCAGGTGTCCCCGCAAATACAATCTTCATGACATGTTCTCGGGGCGCAGGTCTTCCTGGGATAGCCATGCCCGGAACGGAATAGGCCCGCCAGCCAACAAATCAGGTGCCCGTCAGATCACCCTTGATGACTGCCTGTCTGCGGCATCCGGGGTTCGCTGGTGTTTTTCGAGTTTTTTGCGAATCCGCGTGCGCTTCAGCTGGGACAGATAATCGACAAACAGCTTGCCATTGAGATGGTCGATCTCATGCTGGATGCAGACCGCCAGCAGACCGCTTGTTTCAAGTTCAAATTGCCTGCCGTCGCGGTCCAGTGCCCGCATTCGCACCTGATCCGCCCGCTGCACTGTCTCATAAACACCTGGCACGGATAAACAGCCTTCTTCCATCTCCTCGACACCAGACAGATCGAGTATCTCCGGGTTGATCAGGCATAAAGGCTGCTCCTTATCTTCCGATACATCGATGACAACGATGCGTTTGTTGACATTGACCTGCGTGGCCGCAAGGCCGATACCTGGTGCCGAGTACATAGTCTCGAACATGTCATCGATCAGCTGGCGGACGGCATCGTCAACTTCTGTCACGGGTTGTGCAATATTCCGCAGGCGCGGATCGGGAAAGTGGAGAATATCCAGGATCGCCATGTGAATGCCGTCACAAATCAGGTCGTCAAACTTCAATATACTTTATCACAACCTGCCGGTAGTGGTTTAACTGTGTCTATAAAAGGTTTTGTTCCGTGTGGATTTTCCGCTAAACTCCCGACTTATCAAGACCGCCAGTCTGGCCCAGCAACACATAACTGGCGTGGATGTGGTATTGAGGTACAACGACGTTAAAGGGATGCCTATGTCAATCAAGAAACTGTTCGCAACGGTCTGTGCTGCACTGCTCGCCGGCTCAATCTTCGCGGCTGATGTTGTACTCAACCCGAACCATCCTGACCGCTACGTCGTGGTCAAGGGTGACACCCTGTGGGACATCTCGGCAATGTTTCTGCGCGATCCCTGGTTCTGGCCCGAGATCTGGTATGTCAATCCACAGATCGCCAATCCTCACCTGATTTACCCGGGAGATATCCTGACGCTGGTTTATGTGGATGGCAAGCCGCAACTGCGGCTGGATCGCGGAGCCGGCAAACTATCCCCCCAAGTACGGGTGGAGAGCCTCGAGCATGCCATTCCTACCATCCCCATCGATGCCATCAAGCAATTCCTGACCAAGCCGCTGGTCGTCAGCCAAGATCAACTGGACAAGGCCCCGTATGTAGTGGCGGGTGCCGATGAACATGTCGTCACCGGCGCCGGTGATCGCGTTTATGCCCGGGGCATACAGGGTGAAGACATTGGCCTGTTTGATATCTTTGAACCCGGCGGAGCGTTAATCGACCCGGATACCGATGAGCTACTGGGTTATGAGGCCATCTATGTGGGAGAGGGCGCCGTGAAGAGCTTTGGCGACCCCGCCACCTTATTACTGACGGAAACAGCGCGCGAGGCGCGAATCGGTGACCGCCTGTGGCCAGCTTCCCAGGAAAAACCGATTACACAGTTCATACCCCATCCGGCGCCACCCGGAACGGAAGGCCGGATCATCTCAGTCATGGGCGGAGTCAGGGAAATTGGCCAGTTCAATGTTGTCGCGATCAATCGCGGCACGGCGGACGGAATGGAAATTGGTCATGTGCTGAAGATCTTCCAGACCGGCGAAACCATACGTGATACCGTGGGTGAGAAACGTGCCGAGATGGTAAAGTTGCCGGACGAGGAAGCTGGCATACTCATGGTATTCCGGACGTTTGACCGGGTCAGCTATTGCCTTGTCATGAAGGCAACCCGTTCCATGCACGTGCTCGACTATGTAAGAACACCCTGAATAGCACCCACATCAAGGTACCCAGGGAAGGGGACATGATAAACGATCTGTTAACGATTAACCCGGGATCGGGTTCTTAGCCGCAATGGTGGCGGCACCCGAACCCGACGTCAACGGCATAACTGACTGGCTGATCCTTTACCACGCACCCGGCGTGGGTGCCGTTACCTTTCTTCGACTCATCGAGCAGTTCGGCGATGTACGGGAAATTCTGCGGGCCTCAACCGGCCGTCTGCAAGCCAGTGGCCTGCCCCCGCAGGCGGTCGCCTACCTCAAG
>JAHKKL010000222.1 GCA_020027635.1 Gammaproteobacteria bacterium | reverse complement strand
GTCAGCCGCCCGGGCAGCGTGACGAGGAATTTTCCCCGGGTTTCGGGATACTGCCGGTACCAGTTCGCCAGCCAGGTCGCATCCGGATGATAACCGGTCGAATACACGGCCGTATCCACGCCGCGGTGAATCACGGCCACCCGCTCCGGCTCGACCCCGGGATAATTGGCGAGGATGTAGTCGCGGGCGGCTTCGGATACCGCGATGATCCGCTCGCCCCGGGTCATGACGGCGCTGTAGGGATTGACCGAATAGAGACCGTGCACCGTCGTGAGAAAACGTGGCCGGCGGTCGGGCGGCAGGCCACGCCAGGCCAGCCACGCCACCCACGCCGGCAAGCGCGAGCGGGCGTGCAGGATAGTGGCCTTTTCCTCCCGCAGCAGCCGCCGCAGATGCATCACCCAGCGCACGGTGAGGGGCGACTTCGCGCCGATCGGCCAGGTGATATGCCGGGAGCCGGCCGCTTCCAGCCGCGCCACATGGCGGCCGCCCGCGGATACCACCAGCGAGCGGTGTCCCCGTTGCGCCAGGGCCGCGGCGACTTCCAGGGTACCGCGCTCGACGCCGCCACCCTCCAGCGCCGGCAACACCTGGATGACCGTCAGGATCGGTTCGATGGCGCCCCCCACTGCTCGCGGATCCACCGGGCGGAACGATTGGCCTCGTCGAAAGTCTGCCCGGGTGGTTGCAAGGGTTTGCCGGCCACCCAGTCGCCGAAACCGGTCACCTGCCCCGCGGCTTGCAACCGCCGGATGCCCTCGACTACCCGGCCGCGGCCGCGCGCCGGCAGTTCCAGCACCCCCGTGGCCACGCCGGCGGTCAAGGCTTCATAGACCATGGACACGCTGTCCTGCGTCACCCAGGCGCATTCGGAACGTCCCAGCTGCTCCGCCACCCGGAGCCCGCTGTCATCACCATCCCACGGCATGACGCTCAGCGTCATGTTGGCGAGAACCACCCGAGGCCGGACCCGCCGGATGAACTCCGCCGGTGTTCGTCGCGACGTGGCCAGCACCCACTCGCGCGGCGGTGAACACCGGATAACGCGGACGATCTGCGCGACCACGGCTTCCTGCTGCCAGCGATGATGCTTCGAGGGACCGCCGACCAGAATCATGCCCTGAGCGCGTTTCTCTCCTGCCACCCGTTGCACCCGGTTCAGGCTGCCGCGGCTGACCAGGACATTCGGCGCCGCGGCCGGCCGGTCATGATCGGGGATGATGCAGAGATCGAACAGGTCGCGGGGCAACGCGGGTCGCATGATGACGACGCTCCTGCCCCGGCGGGCGCGCCGCGCCGCCAGCAGCGGCAGGTGCGTGCGGCGCCCCGCCCCGACCAGCAACCAGGGATCCGGCAGCCGCGCGCCCGCCGCGTAACGGCTGCTGATCAGGTCCCGCCAGGTCGCGGCATGCTCCGGCACGGATACGGTATGGACCTCCACCGACAGACACCGGCCGAGCGCCTCGACCAGTCCCAGGCTCTGGTTGTCATGGCCTGGCCGGCCATCGCTGAATCGCCATATCACCCGAGGTTGCCCGGGGCCGCGGTTCAGGCTGACGACCCGGCCGGGCGCCGCGGCGCTGATCAGTCCTTCAGGGTGTAGTCGGCGCCGCAATAGGGACACTTGGCCCGTCCCGTCTCCTCGATGGCGAGATAGACGCGCGGATGCGAATTCCACAGGCTCATCCCCTCCATCGGGCAATGCAGCGGCAAATCGGCCCGGCTCACGGTGTAGTGATTTTCGGCATTCGGCTCAATCAGCCGGTTCTCCCGCGCCGTGGCGGCGGTATCCGGATTCGGCACGCAGGCTCCCCCTAACGAGTGACTGGATACAAACGTTGCATAAATCCCCTCTCCCTGAGGAAGGTGTCGCAAAAGGTGTTCATAATCCCGTAGGGTGCGCCGTGCGCACCATGAATCAACCGTTTGCATGTTCTCTCCGGTGCGCACGGCGCACCCTACATCGTTTTACAACATCCTCCTGCGGGAGCGGGGGTGTGCTTTCACGATCACCGGCGTGTGGCCGGTACACGCGACGGACGATTATAGCCCACCAAAGCATGTCCCGACACCGGAGGGCGGGCCAAAGGCGATTCCCCGACCGGCTGTAGTACCATCCACCCCGTGACCGACCGTACCCAACCCGCCGGCGCGATGAACAGCGAGGCGCTCTACCGGCGCCTGCTGGGCTATGTCCTTCCCTACCGGGGAATGTTCGCCCTGTCGCTTCTGGGAACCGTGCTCTTCGCCGCGACCGAGCCGGCCATGCCGGCCTTGATGAAACCGCTGCTGGATGAAACCTTCATCGCCCGGGATCCGGCGGCGATGATCCGACTGCCGCTGCTGCTGATCGCCCTGTTCCTGGTGCGGGGCGTGGCCGGTTTCACCGGCGACACGCTCATGCAGTGGGTGGCCACACGGGTGGTGATGGACCTGCGCACGGCGATGTTCGACCGGCTGCTGGCGCTGCCGGTTTACTACTTCGACAACCACACCTCCGGCAACCTCATCGCCCGGCATACCTTTAACGTGCAGCGCGTGATGGAAGCGGCAACCAGTGTGGTGGTGACGCTGGTCAAGGACAGCCTGATCGTCATCGGACTGCTGGCGTGGGCGTTCTACATCAACTGGCAACTCTCGCTGATCATCCTCGCCGTCATGCCGCCCACGGCCTGGGTAATTCGCCGCGTCAGCCGGCGCCTGCGGAAACTGAACCGCTCCCTGCAGGACACGATGGGCGAACTCACCCGGGTGGTGCAGGAAACCGTCAACAGCAACCGCGAAATCAAGATCTACGGCGGCGTCGACTACGAAAAAACCCGTTTCCGGGAATTCAACGACCGCATCCGCCGCTGCCACTTGCAACTGGCCGCGGTCTCGGAAGCCAATGTCCCGGTCGTGCAACTGCTCACCGTGATCGCGCTGTCGGTGGTCATCTACCTTGCCGCCCTGCAGTCGCAGACCGGGGAGATCACCGTGGGCGAGTTCGTCTCGCTGGTCGGGGCACTCGCCCTGCTGTCCTCACCGATAAAGCGCCTGACGAAAATCAATGTTCACCTGCAGTCGGGGCTGGCCGCCGCCGAGAGCGTGTTCGCCCTCATCGACGAGGCCGCGGAACAGGACGCTGGCAGACTGCCGGTTGCGCAGACCGGCGGCAACATCGCCTTCCACAATGTCTCCTATACCCCCAGGGGCAGCCAAGCGGCGGTGCTGCATGACATCAGCCTGGATATCCGTGCGGAAGAGACGGTCGCCCTGGTCGGGCCGTCCGGCGGCGGAAAAACCACGCTCGCCAGCCTGCTGCCGCGGTTCTATCTTCCGTCCAGCGGCAGCATCCGGCTCGACGGCATCGACATCCAGGAGTTGCGGCTGGCGGACCTGCGGCGGCAGATCGCCTATGTCGGGCAGCACATCATGCTGTTCAACGACACGGTGGCGGCAAACATCGCCTACGGCGCGCAGGGCGGCGCGACCCGCGAAGGCATCCGGCTCGCGGCCGAAAAGGCCTATGTGCTCGAGTTCACGGATAGGCTGCCGCAGGGGCTGGACACCCTGATCGGCGAGAACGGCGTGCGGCTTTCGGCCGGGCAGCGCCAGCGCATCGCCATCGCGCGCGCGCTGATCAAGGACACCCCCATCCTGATTCTCGACGAGGCCACCTCCGCCCTGGACAGTGAATCGGAGAGAATCGTGCAGCTCGCGCTCGAGACCCTGCGCCGGGGCAGGACGTCGCTGGTCATCGCCCATCGGCTCTCGACCATCGAGAACGCGGACCGCATCGTGGTGCTGGAGGCGGGCCGCATCGCGGAGAGCGGCACGCATGCGCAGCTGCTGCGGGCCAACGGGGTCTACGCCCGCCTCTACCGCCTGCAAACCTCCCGGCGGCCTTGAATCATCCTGCGACGATTATCAATGGCCACGGAATCCACGGAAGACACGGAAAAACAAGAAGTGAAGTGTGAGAAGTCCGTCAGTGGTTATTCAGGTACTGTCGCGCGAGCGCGTTAATCCACCTCACACCCTTCACTTCTCACTTCTTACTTCTCACTTTCCGTATGCTCCGTGGCCATACATCAGACCAGCGTCAGCCAGTCATCGTGCCGTCCGAGACGGCCGTGCACCAGGTCGAAGTACATCGACTGCAGCCGCTCCGTAATCGGGCCGCGACGCCCGTGACCGATGCGGCGGTTATCGACCTCGCGGATCGGCGTCACCTCGGCGGCCGTCCCGGTGAA
>JAHKKL010000221.1 GCA_020027635.1 Gammaproteobacteria bacterium | reverse complement strand
CATCGCTGACGGCGACCGAGAGACTGCGGGTTTCCGCATCGATGGTGATCATGTCACCGTCCCGGACAAGGGCAATGGGCCCGCCTTCCTGTGCCTCGGGAACAATGTGACCGATGATGAAGCCGTGCGACCCTCCGGAAAAACGGCCATCCGTCAGCAGCGCCACGTCATTGCCCAGCCCGGCGCCCATGATCGCCGAGGTCGGGGTCAGCATCTCCGGCATGCCCGGACCGCCTTTTGGGCCCTCGTAACGTATGACCACCACGTCCCCTTTCCGAATGCGCCGCTCCTCCAGCGCCCTCAGCATGTCCTCCTCGCCATCGAACACCCGTGCCGGCCCGCTGAACCGCAGGCCTTCCTTGCCGGTGATCTTGGCCACCGAACCACCGGGGGCCAGATTCCCCTTCAGGATCTGGATGTGGCCGGTTCTCTTGATCGGGTTATCCAGTGAATGAAGTACCTTCTGACCTGCTGCCAATCCCGGCAAATCCCTGAGATTCTCGATCACTGTCTGCCCGGTCACGGTAAGACAGTCACCCTCAATCAGGCCATGTTCCAGCAGGTATTTCATGACCGCCGGAGTGCCACCGACCTGATGCAGATCCTCCATGACATACCGGCCGCTTGGCTTGAGGTCTGCCAGAAACGGCACCCGGTCGCTGGTCTGCTGGAAATCATCGATGCTTAACGGGACATCCACGGCGCGCGCCATAGCCAGCAGGTGCAGCACGGCATTAGTTGAACCACCCAGCGCGATGACCACCGCCATGGCATTCTCGAAGGCAGCGCGCGTCATGATGTCACGCGGCTTGATGTCGTTTTCCAGGAGGTTGCGAATGGCGGCTCCTGCCCGGAAACATTCATCGAGTTTCTGTGGATCAACCGCCGGCGTCGAGGAACTGTAGGGCAGCGACATGCCCATGGCCTCGATGGCCGACGCCATGGTATTGGCGGTATACATACCGCCGCAAGCCCCGGCTCCGGGACAGGCATGATGCACGATCTCCTGCCGCGTCTCTTCATTGATCTTGCCGGCGAGATACTCCCCGTAACTCTGGAAAGCCGACACGATATCCAGAGTCATATCCCTGTAGTGACCTGGCTTGATGGTGCCTCCATAGACCATGAGCGAGGGGCGGTTCAACCGTCCCCCATCGATATGCCATCGCTGACGCCGATGGTATTGAAACGCATGCCGACCAGACCGGCGGTCTGCACGCCTTCTCGCACCCGCTCCGCAAGGTCATTCAGGTGCATGTTGCAGGTGTTGCCTTCGTACCAGACGCTGGTGATTCCGATCTGTGCCTTATCCATATCCTCGTTCGTCAGCCCCGTGCCATGCAGCATGGCCTGAGAGGCGCCCTGCGATTTGGGTTGGGTTATCCGGGAACTGTAGCGATTAAGCCTGTGTGTCATAGTGTTTCTCCAGTTGACGACGTTGGGACCTGCGCATGGATCCCCGGTATTTCCTGACGACATTCAAGACAGTCGGTAATTGTACAGATCACCCAGCCTACCCAGAAACCATGCCGTGCCGGGAACCGGGTGGTTGATGACCGCCTCTATGGTCAGCAATACCCTCAAGGCCCGTAATAATGGGGGAGCTCCATGCGCCAATTATTTGGCTATGATTATTATTCAATAAACTTATAGGCCGATTAGATAGTTCATGAATTATCAGCCCGCAAAATGAGCTAAGCGGATTGATTTTCTGCTGCGGCTGGATACAATATAAGTGTTTTATTATTTTCTTAATAAGAAAAATACCACGGGCCCCGCCATGTCTTCGTTTGTAGCCCGCATGGTTTCGGGTAACCGCTTTCCTGAGTGTACCGGCAGATGCGCGACTTCCGGCCGGCGTGTGACAGAAGACGACCCACGACCTTATGACAGCAGGAGGAATATCGATGTTCTTACCGACAATTACCTGCAGCGACGCCCGCATGATGCTCAAACAAGGAGCCCAGCTGGTAGATGTGCGCAACCCGCATGAATACCGGCACGGCGCCCTGCCCGGGTCGGTCAATATCCCGTTGACGACCATCCAACGGGCCATCAAGCAGCTGGATAAGAAAACACCGGTCTTGTTGTACTGCAACAGCGGTCAGCGTAGCGGCATGGCAAAACGTCTGCTGGAAGCCTACGGTTTTCATCTGGTGCATAACATGGGTTCCTACAACCGCCTGTATGAATGCGAACCTGCAGGTTAACCGAAAACCGAAGGCAAAGGTGCAACCATGGAAGTACGCCAGTTATTCGATCCGGGAAGCTCTACCTATAGCTATCTTCTGTGGGATCCGGCTTCCCGTGAAGCGGTGCTGATCGATCCTGTCCAGGACCAGATTACGCGCGATATACGGCTGATCAGGAAACTTCGCCTGATCTTGCGCTATACCCTTGAAACACACATCCATGCAGACCATATCACCGGGTCAGGACTGCTGAGGAAAACCCTGAATTCCCTTGTCCTGGTGCATGAAAACAGCCGCTCCAAGTGCGCCGACATCCTGTTGAAGGACGGCGACCAAATTCCGATCGGCGCCATGAAAATACGCGTACTTCACACGCCCGGTCATACCGACAGCGATGTCAGTTTCCTCATTGGAGGCATGGCATTCACCGGTAAAGCATTGCTGATACGCGACTGCGGACGCACCGACTTTCATTCTAGCGATGCGGGAACGCTGTACGATTCCATTACGGAACGGCTTTTCAGTCTGCCGGACGACACCATCGTCTGCCCCGGCCATGATTACGAAGGGCGTTCCTATTCGACAGTCGGCGAAGAGAAAGCCTATAACCCGCGCGTGGGTAACGGCATATCACGGGACCGGTTCATCTCGATCATGCAAAATCTTCAGCCTGAGCCGCCGCTGCGCATCCATGAGGCACTGCCATCCAACGTACGGTGCGGATTCTAGGCAAGGTAACCGCGGGGGCCACCGGTCGCCCGCTCCGGCAGCTGGTAGGAAACCGCAAATCCGGATTACATGACGCCGGAACCGGCTGGCCGAGTTGCGGCAAGAGTGCCTGGTACCGGAACCGCATAACGGACCGAAGTCAGGGTATCCGCCTAGCGTCGAAACGCCGTGACTGTGCAGCGCCCTGTAGAATCACCGCAACCGGAACAACCCCGCACGATCCGCCGCCACGTCCCGGATCTGCAGACAATCGCAATGCTCAGGTCACGTGCTTCATACATTCCATCAAGATTGCCCTGATGATGCCGATTCTCTGTCTGTTCTCACAATATCAGCGCCGGGCGATACGGGAAATGCACGGTAGCGCACCCCGGTAACAAACAGGACCGACACCCGCCATGCAGGACAAGCACCGTTTGCTCACCAATCTGGGATTGCTGTCGGTCCTCGCCATGATGTTCGTCCTGGTGTACGCATCGCTGCCCCAGACACAATCAGCAACCGTCAGTATCGCCCCGGGTACGGGAACAACGAAGCACGCCACGGCAGTCTACGATGGTGGCCGTGAGGCCACACCACCGCACATCGCCGGATCAGTAACACCGCATAGGTGGCATAACGTGTCGGTACAGGACAACACGCAGCAGGCGCCGAACCCGAGCCGGAATCATCACCAGGCGACTCTGCTGCTGATTACACTCGCCTGTATTGCCATTTTGTTCTGTCTGCTGCTGGCGAGAACGACCATACAGTATGTGTCCGCAATAAACAGGCAGTCCATCTACCGGTCATCACATGACAAACTTACCGGACTCATCAATCGCTGCGAATTCCAGGCCAGGGTCGAACGGGCCATCAGGCATGCCCAGACACAATCGGTTACCCATGCGCTGCTGCATATTGACATCGACCGCTTCAAATCGGTCAACGACACCTGCGGTCACAGCGCCGGGGACGAGCTCCTGCAGGAGCTCGCTCAACTGCTGCTCAGTTCGGTGCGTAAGCGTGACACGCTAAGCCGTCTCGGTGGAGATGAATTCGGCATGCTGCTCGAGAACTGTCCGCTGGACAAAGCCGTGCAGATTGCCGGTAACCTTATCGAAGCCGTGGGCTCATTCCACTTCACCCGCTCCGACAATACCTTCAAACAGGGGATCAGCGTCGGCGTGGTGCCGATAGACCGGGACAGCACGGACGGCGCGGTCGTAATGAACGCGGCTGACTCCGCCTGTTACCTGGCCAAGGAATCCGGACGCAATAAGGTCCAGATTGCCCACCCCGGTAACCGCCGCCTGCAGGTACGCCATGGACAGATGCAATGGCTGTCCCGGCTCAATAACGCATTTACAGACAATCGATTCACGCTCTACTTCCAGCCGATCGTTCCCTGTGCCAGTACAACCCGTCATGACAAGCACGTTGAAATCCTGCTGCGTATGATTGACGATGATGGCTCGATCATCGCACCGGGAGTTTTTCTCCCGACGGCCGAAAAGTACAACCTGGCCCAAGATCTGGACCGCTGGGTCATCGAACACGCCATGGCCTGGCTGGCCAGGGAGTCCGCCTGCAGTCACTGGCCGATCAGGATAGCCATCAACCTGTCCGCCCAGTCGGTAGGCAACCAGGCCATGGTGAACTACATCATCGAGCAGGCCGGGTTGAATGCTATCGATCCGGGCCAGGTGTGCTTCGAAATCACGGAAACGGCGGTGACCGCCAACCTCACCGCCGCCACGGGCTTCATGCTGACCTTGCGCGCCTGCGGCTTCAGGTTCTCGCTGGATGATTTCGGCAACGGCCTGTCTTCTTTCGCCTACCTGAAAAAGATGCCTGTTGATTATCTGAAAATCGATGGTGCATTCGTACGTGACTTCATGTTCGACCCCGTAGACCGCACCATGGTCAGGGCGATCAATGAACTGGGGCATCTGCTGGGCAAGCAGACGATCGCCAAATACGTGGAGTCCCTGGAGGTCGTCGATGAACTGAAGAAGATGGGCGTCGATCACATTCAGGGCTATGTCTACTCCCAGCCCCAGTCACTCGATGACTTTGCGCAGGTCTTGGGTCCGCGCCTGATCGTTGTCTCGTCCGGTGCCGGCCGCAAGGGCATTGTCTGACAGCGCAGAATGCAACAGCCCGGGCGGCTTCGCCACCCTGCAGGGAATCCTGCGTCTTTTTGCCACAAGCACCGTGAGTCATTGTCTTCCATCCACAACGATGTCCTGGCGCCGCCCTTCAAACGCCGGTAATGTCACCGGCGCCTATTGGTTGCACGCAGCCAGGGATCCGGGACGCTACGGTAAACAACGGTCCGCAAAGACACTCAAAACATTTGTGCCGGGCGCTCTGGCTTGCTATAAACACTGGCAACGGAATGACAGGCCATGACTGTAAAAGACCGGCAGAAACACTTCATCGAGGACTTCCGCCAATCGGCGCCGTATATTCATGCGCACCGCGGGCGGATCTTTGTGC
>JAHKKL010000220.1 GCA_020027635.1 Gammaproteobacteria bacterium | reverse complement strand
CTGCGTGACGCGATACTGTTCACGCCCGGCAAGCACATTCGCGAAGGTGCTCTTTCCCGAGCCGTTCGGCCCCATGATGGCGTGCACCTCGCCCGCCTTCACTTCCAGGTCGATGCCATGGAGTATCGGCGTGTCGTCGACCGAGGCATGCAGGTTTTTTATCGAGAGCATCGCGGGACTCCTGTGACTGTCAACCGATGGCGCCTTCCAAGCTGACGCCCAGGAGTTTCTGCGCCTCGACGGCGAATTCCATTGGCAGCTCGTTCAGGACCTGCTTGCAGAAACCGTTGACGATCAGCGTCACGGCGTCTTCGTCGGACAGCCCGCGCTGCCGGCAGTAGAAAAGTTGGTCTTCGCCGATCCTGGAGGTGGTCGCCTCGTGTTCGACCCGGGCGGTATTGTTCTTCACCTCGATATAGGGAAAGGTATGGGCGCCGCAGCGATCGCCCATCAGGAGCGAATCGCACTGGGTATAGTTGCGGGCCCCCTCCGCGCTCTTCAACACCTTCACCAGTCCGCGATAGGCATTCTGCCCATGCCGGGCCGCGATGCCCTTGGAAATGATGGTGCTGCGGGTGTTCTTGCCGATATGGATCATCTTGGTGCCGGTATCCGCCTGCTGGTAATTATTCGTCATGGCCACCGAATAGAACTCGCCGACCGAGTTGTCGCCTTCCAGGATGACGCTGGGATATTTCCAGGTGATCGCCGAGCCCGTTTCCACCTGCGTCCAGGAGATCCTGGCATTCGCGCCGCGGCAGGCGCCGCGTTTGGTCACGAAGTTGTAAATACCGCCCTGGCCCTGTTCATCGCCCGGGTACCAGTTCTGCACGGTGGAGTATTTGATCTGGGCGTCCTTGTGGGCGATGAGTTCCACGACAGCGGCGTGCAGCTGGTTCTTGTCGCGCATGGGTGCGGTACAGCCTTCCAGATAACTGACATAACTGCCTTCATCGGCGATGATGAGCGTGCGTTCGAATTGCCCGGTGTTGGAGGCATTGATGCGAAAATAGGTGGAGAGTTCCATCGGGCAGCGCACGCCCTTCGGCACGTAGACGAACGAACCGTCGCTGAATACCGCGGCGTTCAGGCTGGCATAAAAATTATCGGTATGTGGCACCACGCTGCCGAGATGGCGCTGGACCAGGTCGGGGTGGTTGCGCACGGCCTCCGAGAAGGAACAGAAGATGATGCCGTGTTCCGCGAGCTTGTCCTTGAATGTGGTCGCCACCGATACGCTGTCAAACACCGCATCCACGGCCACACCGGCAAGCGCTTCCTGTTCCTCCAGCGGTATGCCCAGTTTTTTATAGGTCTCGAGCAGTTTCGGGTCAACTTCGGCGAGACTGCCGGGCCCCTCCGCGCGTGACTTTGGTGCGGAGTAATAGACGATGCTCTGGTAATCGATCGGCGGGTAATGCACGCTCGACCAGTGCGGGACTTGCATGGTCAACCAGTGACGGTAGGCCTTAAGCCGCCAGTCCAGCATGAACCCGGGCTCCTGCTTTCTGACGGAGATCTGTCGAATGATCTCCTCATCGAGGCCGGGCGGTACGCTGTCCGACTCGACGTCGGTGATAAAACCCGCCTGATATTCCTTTTTGATCAAGGTATCGATTTGTTGATTCAATACCGCCATAACAAACCTCCACGATCGGGTTGTGAAATCCCAACCCATTGATTAATAGTTGGATGATTAACTCTCGCCCGATCAGATACCACTCCTTAAAAATATATTAACCTACTATTTTAATCAAGTATATTATCCCTGATCGAAAACCCTTTGACATCCCCATGGGCAATCCACAAAGTACGGCCGGTTGTGCCCGGAGGGGCCGCCTGACTCCGACTGCCGTGAGTCGTTGTTTGGGAAGGCATCGCCCACAATTTCATCCGCCCTGTCGGCTTCACATGGCGGATGCCGGCAGCAACCGCATTCCGCGAAAGCCGGGGAACGGATTCATCGATAAGGAGCGTCCGCGGCGCGGTCGGCGGCGATCTGTTCTTCGTAGCGGTCACCGATGGCAAGCAGCCGCTCCTTGGTGATCACCTGATCGCCCCGTTTTTCGAAGTGAAATTCAAATATCCGCGTAAGCACGATGGCATCGGTCGGACAAGCCGCTTCGCAAAAACCACAATAGATACATTTGAACAGGTCGATATCATATCGCGTGGTGCGCCGCGAACCGTCCGCGCGTTCCTTGGCATCGATCGTGATGCATGCCGCCGGACACGCGGCCTCGCACAGCTTGCAGGCGATGCAGCGTTCCTCGCCGTTAGGATACCGGCGCAGGGCATGCAGACCATTGAACCTGCATGACTGGGGGATCTTCTCCTCGGGGTACTGGACGGTGATCTTGCGGTCAAACAGGTACCTTCCCGTCAGCAACAGACCCCGCCACAGTTCCAGCAGTAACAGACTCCTGACATACGCCAAGGCAGTATTCATGCGAAATGTCCACCGAGGTCCATGCGAGCGTGGTGAATGACTACACTGGTTCGGGCGATTTGTTCTTCCCACATAAAAATTTTGACAACAGTTCCAAGGATTTGATGCATGGAATCCCGGTGCCGTTGTTTCCCTACGGCTGGCGTGCCGGCAGGCTCTCACGAGCCAAGGCCTCGTTTTAAAGCGCTAACTCCGCGTACGCATTCCAGCGCCGCAGTTAGGGTGACAGGGGGTCATTTCAGGTAATTCCCGAGCGTCGTTCGCTCATGTCGTGTTGGGCTATAGTTAATAAATGGATGCATATTCGATTACGAAGCGGGGGTGATGACGGTGCCTGCCATGATCGAGAATTCCGTTGTACCGACACGTTACTGGCACGTGCTGGATGACGGGCGCGTACAATGCGATGTCTGTCCGCGGGCCTGCAAGGTACAGGAGGGGCAACGTGGTCTCTGCTTTGTCAGGGCCAATCAGGGCGGACAGATCGTGCTCACCAGCTATGGTCGTTCCAGCGGTTTCTGCGTAGATCCTATTGAGAAGAAGCCACTGAATCATTTCCTGCCAGGAACGCCCGTGCTGTCGTTCGGAACGGCCGGTTGCAACCTGGCCTGCAAGTTCTGTCAGAACTGGGATATCAGCAAGTCGCGCGAGATCGACACCCTCGCGGATGCGGCATCACCCGAAAAGATCGCCCGCGTAGCGCGGGAACTGGGCTGCCGGAGCGTCGCCTTTACCTACAACGACCCGGTGATCTTCCTGGAATACGCCATCGATGTGGCGCAGGTCTGCCACGACGTGGGCATCAAGGCGGTCGCGGTCACGGCGGGATATATGTGCGAGGAGCCGCGCGTGGAGTTCTACCGTTATATGGACGCGGCCAACGTGGACCTGAAGGCCTTCACCGAGCGGTTCTACTGGAAGATATGCGGCGGTCACCTGCAGCCGGTGCTGGATACCCTGATTTACCTGAAGAAGGAAACCGATGTCTGGTTCGAAATCACCACCCTGCTCATACCCGATGAAAATGACTCGGACATGGAGCTGGAGGAAATGACGCAATGGGTGGTGGAGAATCTGGGACCGGATGTGCCCATGCATTTTACGGCCTTTCATCCTGACTGGAAGATGCTCGACAAACCCCACACCCCGGCGGAAACGCTGAGCCGGGCACGGCGGATAGCCCTGAAGAACGGTGTCCGTTACGCCTATACGGGGAATGTTCACGACGAGGCGGGTGGCAGTACCTATTGTTACCAATGCGGCGGCAAGCTGATCGGAAGGGACTGGTACGTCATTACCGAATGGCATCTGACGAACGACGGCCATTGTCCCTATTGCCACGCCGTCTGCCCCGGGGTTCTGGAAGCCAGGCATGGCGCGTGGGGAAACAAGCGCTTGCCGGTAAGACTGGCGAGCCATGCCTGACGGGGTGAACATCGACCCGGGAGAAGGCGGACTGAGAACCGAGAACACCGACATCACGAGACCGGGCGCATCACTGGATTGTCCGCTCTAGGAGCGCAGGTGAAAGCCTGGATATGACCACACACACCTGTCACGCCATTGCGCGGTGAGGAGGCTAGCAAGTATAGACCACCGGATCGTCCTGGAAGGCAACGCCACGGATGATTATGTCGCGGAAGGATAAACATGGCGGTAACGGGTTATCCGCGGCGGATAAACCACCGCCCCGTTTGATCTGATGGCGCAATACCCGAGAATCGTCGTGGTTCTGGGGATCGTTGATAACCATTAAAAAGGCGGACAAGACCCGTGGCTTGCCCGCCTCGCATCAAGCCAGTCCGGCTCCGCCGAAACGGCGACGAGTCCCGGCGTATAACCCGCTGGTCTAGAAGTTGTAGGTGACCGCGAGTATCGCGGTGTACTGGTTTTCGTCACCCACATACTTGACGAGGGGGCTGTCCTCGGCGTCGTTCATCA
>JAHKKL010000219.1 GCA_020027635.1 Gammaproteobacteria bacterium | reverse complement strand
TCCGAGAGCGTGAGCTCCCCGGCGGTTTCGTCGATGGCGGCGCTGTCCGGCTGCGTGTAGGTCGCCTGGCCGGTTTCGATCCAGCGGCGGCGTTCGGCCTCGAAGGCGGCCTGCTGGCGCGCCTTGAAGGCGGCGATGCCGGTGGCGTTGCCCTCCAGGAAGCGCTCGTAGGCGGACAGGCTGAAGGTCGTCTCCTCGATACGCAGCCGGTAGGCGCCGCGCGGGAAGTCCTCGCGGATGCTCAGCAGTGCGTCCTCGCTCACCGGGAAGAAGCGGATCTGGTCGAAGAAGCGCAGCAGCCAGGGCTGTTCGAATTCCGGCGTGCGCCGCCAGCGGTTCCACATCTGCAGCGTGCGCCCGACGAACTGGTAGCCGCCGGGTCCCTCCATGCCGTAGACGCAGAGGTAGGAGCCGCCGATGCCGACCGCGTTCTCGGGTGTCCAGGTGCGCGCCGGGTTGTACTTGGTGGTCACCAGCCGGTGGCGCGGGTCGAGCGGGGTGGCGACCGGCGCGCCCAGATAGACATCCCCCAGCCCCATGACCAGGTAGCTCGCGCCGTAGACGATGTCGCGCACCGCCTCCACGCTGTCGAGGCCGTTGATGCGGCGGATGAACTCGATGTTGCTCGGGCACCAGGGCGCGCCGGGGCGCACCGAGCGGGTGTACTTGTCGATGGCGAGCCGCGTGGACGGGTCGTCCCAGGAGAGCGGCAGGTGCACGATGCGCGCCGGCAGCACCAGGTCCGTGCTGTCGCCGAGCGCCTGCTCGGCCTCGCGCAGCCGCGCGAGCAGCTCCGCGGTCGGCAATCGCAGCGGGTCGTAGTGAACCTGCAGCGAGCGGATGCCCGGGGTCAGTTCGAGGATGCCGGGGACCGCGAGCGCCTTGAGATGCAGCATCAGGGCGTGCGCGCGGAAGCGCAGCCGGATGTCCAGCACCGGCGGTCCGTATTCGATCAGCAGGTAGCAGTCGCCGCAGGCGCGATAGGCGACCGCGATGCCGTCCGTGCCGGCGTCGCCGCGAGCGAGCAGCGGCGAGCGGAGTTTGACCGGCTCGATCGTTATGTAAGGCGCACGCAGCGCCGCGATGGCGGCGTCCTGCGCGCGCGCCATGGCGTCCGCGCCGCGCTGGCTCACGGGCACGAAGCGCACCCGGTCGCCGGGGCGCAACTGGCCCAGCTTCCAGCGCTCGGCGCGGATGACGGTCGCGGGACAGACGAAGCCGCCGAGGCTCGGCCCGTCCGGCCCGAGTATCACCGGCATGTCGCCGGTGAAATCCACCGTGCCGATGGCGTAGGCGTTGTCGTGGATGTTGGAGGGATGCAGTCCGGCCTCGCCGCCGTCCGGGCGCGCCCATTGGGGTTTCGGCCCGATCAGGCGGATGCCGGTGCGGCTGGAGTTGTAATGGACTTCCCAGTCCGCCGCGAAAAAGGCCTTCATGTCCTCCGGGGTGAAGAAATCCGGCGCGCCGTGCGGGCCGTAGATCACCTGCAGGGTCCAGCGATTTTTGTAGGCCGGCCGCTCTGACGGCGGGAGCTGCGCCGCCGGCATGGATTCCGTCGCCGGCCGGACGGGTAGCACGTCGCCCACCCGCAGGTGGCGCCCGCCGTGTCCGCCGAAGCGGCCGAGAGTGAAGGTCGCGCGGCTGCCGAGGTAGGGGGTGATCTGGATGCCGTTGTGCACGGCGAGGTAGGCGCGCGCGCCGACGCCGGCGACCGCGCCCAGCGTCAGGGTGCTGCCGGCGCGTATCGGCACGGCCTGCCAGGCGGGCAGCGGCGCGCCGTCGAGGTCCGCCGCCAGCGGCGCGCCGGTCAGCGCGATCACCGTGTCGCAGCGAAAGCGCAGGGTCGGGCCGGTGACGGTGCATTCCAGGCCCGCGGCCTCCGGCGGGTTGCCGACCAGGCGGTTGGCGTAGCGGAAGGCGAGGTCATCCATGGGCCCCGACGGCGGCACGCCCACGTCCCAGTAGCCGGTGCGCCCCGGGTAATCCTGCACCGTGGTCTGGGTGCCGCCGGAGAGCACCTCGATGCCGGTGGTCTGGTAGGCGAAGCCGTCCAGGGTGCGGGTGGTGTGGCGCCCCTCCCGGAAGGCTTCGCTCACCAGCACCTGGCGCAGGTAGGCGAGGTTGGTCTCGATGCCCTCGACCGCGGTGCGCTTCAGGGCGTACGCCAGCGCGGTGATGGCGGCGTCGCGGTCGGCGGCGTGCACGATGAGCTTGGCGAGCATCGGGTCGTAGTAGGGCGGCACCTCCGTGCCGGTCTCGATCCAGGTCTCGCAGCGGATGTCCGGCGGAAACGCAACGTGGGTCAGCAGGCCGGCGGCGGGCTGGAAGCCCCGCGCCGGGTCTTCCGCGTAAAGCCGCGCCTGAATCGCGTGGCCGACGGGCGGGGATTCCAGGGTTTCCAGGGGCGGCAGCTCGCCCGCGGCGAGGCGCACCATCCACTCCACCAAGTCCACCCCCGTGACCTCCTCGGTCACGCCGTGCTCGACCTGCAGGCGGGTGTTGACCTCGAGAAAATAGAACTTCTCCGTGGCCGCATCGTAGAGGTATTCCACCGTGCCGGCAGAGCGGTAATCGACCGCCTCGCCGAGGCGTCGGGCCGAGGCCAGCAGCTGCTCGCGCACCGCCGTGTGCAGTCCCGGCGCCGGCGTTTCTTCGATGACCTTCTGGTTGCGCCGCTGCAGGCTGCAGTCGCGCTCTCCCAGGTCGATGACCCGCCCGGCGCCGTCGCCGAAGATCTGCACCTCGATATGGCGGGCGTTCGCCACGTACTTCTCCAGGAAGAGCCCGGCGTCGGAGAAGTTGTTGCGCGAGAGGCGCCGCACCGAATCGAAGGCCGCGCCCAGGGCGGCGGCATCCGCGCAGAGCTGCATGCCGATGCCGCCACCGCCCGCGGTGCTCTTCAGCATCACCGGATAGCCGATGGCCGCGGCCTCGTGCAGGGCCTGGTCCACATCCTCGAGCAGGCCGGTGCCCGGCAGCAGTGGCAGGCCGCTTGAGCGTGCGAGCGCGCGGGCGGTGTGCTTCAGCCCGAAATCGCGCAGCTGCTCCGGCGTCGGACCGATGAAAGCGATGCCGAAGGCGGCGCATTCCTCGGCGAAGGCGGCGTTCTCGCTCAAGAAACCGTAGCCCGGGTGGATGGCTTGCGCGCCGCTCTGGCGCGCCGCCGCGAGAATCTTACCGGGATCGAGGTAGGTCTCGGCGGCCAGCGCCTCGCCGATCAATATCGCCTCGTCGGCCTGGGCGACATGCAGGGAGTGGGCGTCGGCGCGCGAGTACACCGCGACGGAGCGGATGGACAGCCGGCGCAGCGTGCGCAGGATACGGCAGGCGATGGCGCCGCGATTGGCGATCAGGACCTTGTTGAACATGGCAGCAGGATTTTGACTCGTTGCGGGTCGTCCCGCCAGTCACCGGAAACGCCCCGGGGGCGTCCCCGGCGCGGTGGTCAATCTACGTCAGCTTGGCCACGGAATCCACCGAATCCACGGAAATATATAATTATCCGAAAAACCGCCGGTTGAGAGGTGTTAACCCTTCGATACGCCCGCTACGCGGGCTACTCAGGGCGAACGGCCTATCACCCAGACGGTGACCACCCCGTTCGTGCTGAGTGCCTTGCGCAGCAAGGCGTATCGAAGCGCGAACGGGGTGGTAACTACGGGATTTAGGATCGTTCAAAAAAATCTTTCCGTGGCTATTCTATTCCCAGATCAGCATGCGCACCGGCGTCGGGTTGTAGGCGTTGCAGGGGTTGTTCAACTGCGGGCAGTTCGAGACCAGCACCACCACGTCCATCAGGGCGCGCATCTCCACGTAGCGCCCGGCGGCGGAGATGCCGTCCTCGAAGGTGAGCCCGCCCTGCGGGGTGACCGGCACGTTCATGAAGAAATTGATGTTGCTGGTGAGATCGCGCTTGCTCAAGGGGATGCCGGCCTGCGCCAGCGCGCTCAGGAAATTGTCGCGGCAATTGTGCATGCCGCACTTGTCGAGGGCATAGCGCACCTGGTTGCTCTCGGCGGCGCAGGCCCCGCCCAGCGTGTCATGCCGCCCGCAGGTGTCGGCGGTGATGAGCAGCATCACGCGGCCTTGCGAGGACAGCAGCCGCGAGCCGCTGGTCAGATACAGGTTGCCCTGGGCGCGGATGGTGTCGACCGCGCTGTAGCGCTCGCCCGGATCGCGGGCGTTGTAGAACAGGGTGTCGACCGCCTGGTTGCCTTCCAGGTCGACGATGCGCAGCGTCTGTCCCTGCCGCAGTTCCTTCATCCAGGGTTCGCCGGCGCGCACGATGGC
>JAHKKL010000218.1 GCA_020027635.1 Gammaproteobacteria bacterium | reverse complement strand
CACGGTTATCGCGCTCAGCGGCGGCATCCTCATCGGCGGCTTTCATCTCGGCATCAGCACGGAGGCCCGCAAGCAGCTTGCCGAGGTCGCCGCATTGCAGGCCCTGTACGGTCAGCAACAGGAGGAAATCACCCGCGCCCGGGAAGCCGCCCGGACCAACCTGGATGCCCTGACCCTGCGACTCGGCCGGATGCAGGCACGGCTGTTGCGTCTGGATGCACTGGGCGCACAACTGGTGACGCAGGCCGATCTCGATGCGATGGAATTCGATTTTAACAATCCGCCACCCGTGGGTGGACCGCAGAGCGCGTCCGCCTTGACGGGCACGACGGTAGCGGATTTCCTTGGCATGCTGGATGAACTGGACACTACCGTGGAAGACCGTGAAGCCAAACTGACGGTACTGGAGCGCATGCTCATGAAGCGAAGCCTGCGCGAGCGTATCACCCCTTCCGGTTGGGCGGCTGAGCACGGGCTGGTGTCATCTAAATTCGGAAAACGCATCGATCCGTTTACCGGCAAGTGGGAGCAACACAAGGGAATCGATATCGCCGGCAAGGAAGGCACCGACATCATGGCCCTGGGTGACGGCGTGGTGATCTGGTCAGGAGAACGCGCGGGCTACGGCAATCTGGTGGAAATCGATCATGGCAGGGGTTATATCACACGCTATGGCCACAACAAGAAACTCCGGGTGAAGGCCGGCGATACCGTCAGAAAGGGGCAGACGATCGCACTGATGGGTTCGACTGGCCGCTCCACCGGCCCGCATGTACACATCGAAGTCGTGCAAAACGGCGAACAGGTGGATCCCGCCGCATACCTGAATAACTAAGGAGTCTGAACACATCATAGCCGCAAATGCGGAGATCCAGTAACACAAGATAACTACGAACACAGACTTGCTGTGCGCAGCTATCACTGCCTCGCGAGCAGGCTAGAGACTGTCCGGTCCGATTCCCGGAGGCGGTGGCACGGGTGATGATGGGGGCGCGGATGTTTGCGCAGAACGGCACTTGTAATGCACCACGTCGGGATTGTCTTCGCCGGCCGGTGTGCCGAGACCGATCAAGCCTTGACCCCAGAGCGGCAGCGTCTCGCGACGCAGATACAAGGCCTGCCGGTCATGGGTCAGCACATAGGTACCGTTGGTGCTGGTGTCCACCAACACGAACTTGCCGGGGGTGAACTCGATGGTGGCGTGATTTCTGGAGAGCGGTGAAGCGACCACCACCAGGCTGTTGCCCGGGTCACGTCCGATGCTGAAACCGGCGCACGGTGCGCGAATCAGGAATGTTTTATCGGTGTAGCGCAATCGAGAGCGGTGCGGAACACGGAAAGAGTGCATTCCGCAACACCGGGCCGGCGTCGTTACCGGCAGGTAGCAGGCATCAACGACGGGGAGCGATAGGGAGCTTGCGTTTGCCTGTTCGCTCTAACCCCGGAATAACATCGCAGCATCCCCGCTTCCAGCCTTTCGGTCTCTGTCCGTCACAGGGATTTAGGTGACGTCTATCGGTTGCGCGTGCATCGCCACAGACCAGAGGCTTGGGTACCCGTAAACAGCCACCCGAGCGCGCTGAACGAACAGTCCGACTTGTCAATGCTTGACACCATGGACCACCAGATGCCGGTCGCTGATGACCGCCACCGTCAGCTCGGGAAGACCCGCCGACTCGAGCTGCGTTTCGACCTCGCGAGGTTCGAACGCGGCACACAGGGAGTGATAAAAATCGCGGCGCAGGATATCGGGTTCACCGGCCGCGTACCTATCGATCAGCCGCCGCGCCACATCGGAGGTCTCCGGCCGGAACAGATCCACGACGTAGATCCGCGTCCCCGCGGACGCATAAGCGGCGATGGTCTCCCACAGCGCCGCCGGCCGATGCAGGTGATGCAGCAGGCTGTTGCTGATGATCGCCGCATAGGGCCCCGCGGGTAGAGGTACGCCGGGAATCCGCCCCTCGATGAAGCGCACACGATCACCCAGCGCGGTTTCGCGCGCCAGGCGCTGCCTGGCGAGTTCAATCATGGCCGCCGAGCCGTCCACGCCGGTCACCGTGCACCCCGGATAGCGCGCGGCGAACCGGAAACCGATATCCCCCGGCCCGCAGCCGAGATCGAGGACGTTCCCCGCGACCTCGACCCCGGGGAAATACTCCCCGAAAGCCTCCACGATTCGGCCATGGGCCGCGGCGAAATCCGCCGCCGCGTAGGCCCTGGCCTGTGATGGATCGTCCATCAACTCGGGTTCGGTAACGCGGTGCATGTCAGGTGCCGCTACGGCGCCAGCCGTTCGATGCGCCAGTCGCCATCAGCCGCTGCACGGCTGTACAGGAAGCGGTCGTGCAGGCGATTCGTGCGCGCCTGCCAGAATTCGATGGTTGACGGTTGCACCCGGTAGCCGCCCCAGAACGACGGCAGCGGCACCTCCTGATCGTGCAGCTTGTGCATCATCTCCGCCACCTTGGCATCCAGCAGGGAGCGCGAGCTGATGATCCGGCTCTGGGGCGAGGCCCAGGCGCCGATCTGGCTGCCACGCGGGCGCGTGGCGAAATATTTCGCCGATTCGGCGAAGGAAACCCGCACCGCCTGGCCGGTGACCTTCACTTCCCAGCCGAGCGCATACCAGGGAAATGACAGCGCCACCCGGGGATTGCCCGCGATGTGCTGCGCCTTGCGGCTTTCGTAGTTGGTGAAAAACACGAAACCCCGCGCGTCGTAGGTCTTCAGCAGCACGGTGCGCACCCACGGCTGGCATTCCTCATCGACCGTGGCGAGGCTCATGGCATTGGGTTCGGGGATGCCCGCCTCGATGGCCAGCGTGAAGCGCTTTTCAAACTCCCGGTACGGATCCGGATCGAGGTCCGCCCGCCGGAGGCCGACGGCCATCCCCTGCTCCCTGATTTCTTCCAACCGCGTTGTCATGTTTCGATGCCGGGCCTCTCTGTCCCATGTTATTACGAACCGCCGATGTTATTGCGCCCGCGGCACAATCGCCACTTCATCCCCGTGTTCACTTGGTGTGTAAGACTCGGCACAAGCTGATTTCGAGTCAGCTGGATTTTGTGCGGGTTGATATCGGTCGGGACGCCGGCCGCGAAGCGATGGAAATCCCGGAAGCCGCGGCAGGCAAGACCGGAGGGCGCACGAATGCGGACAGAGTTATCTGACAGCCATTTTCCTTACTGGCAATTCATCAGATAAACCTGTCCGGTTCGTGCCGGCAGGCTCCTAGATATCGTTCTGCTGCGCGATACCCTTGTAAACGATGCTGGAGATATTGCGGATGATGTCGCCGCGCGAACGGATCCAGCTCGTGTAATCAGGGGCGCTCTTGCCTTTCTCGATGATGCCGACCAGCGTATAGGGGTACCACCTGCCGTCCGCGCCCTTGACGTTCAGGATGCCCATGTCACCGCAGACACGCGCGGTGCTGCCGGTCTTGTTGTAGACCTTGGTGCCTTTCGGCACACCCCGTACGCCCGTGTAGATCCGGTCGCGACCCGGCAGCGCCATCAGGCGTTTGATCTCGGGTGCGCCGGCGATCTCCTCCTTCCAGAGGGCATACAGGAAGCGGCTGTAGTCGTGGACGGATGCCTTGTTGCGATAGGTCTTCCCACCGGCCGGTATGTACTCGACGAGCTGGACCCCCTGGAATATCGCGGGATACTGCTGATTCAGGATCCGTTCGACCGCCTGCGGTCCGCCTACCCGCCGCATCACCCAGTTGGTGGAGGCATTGTTCGAGTGCTGGATCATCCGCTCCAGGTGCCGGCGGCTTTCCCTGTTGTAGCTGAGTTCACCCCGCGCAACCTTGTGAAAGAAAGCCGCCGCGATAAAGGGTTTGACGAGGCTGGCCGTCTGGAACTGCTCATCCTCGTTGATCGTGACGAGCTTTTCGCCGGTGGTGAAATCAAACACCGACCAGCCGGTGCGCTCGTCGGGCGCGAGCTTGCCTTCCTGGCGCAAGCGATTGAGGTAGTCCATAACCGCCGCTTCGAGATCGTGGATCTCCCGACTGCGTTCGGTGGTTGTCATCTTGCTCCTGCTTGCACTCGGCACGTCCGATGATGCGACAGCGGGTGCAGTCATGTTGCTCTTGGGTGCGCTCGGAACACCGGGCGATGTGACGGCGGGTGTGGTCTCCTTGCTCCTGGGTGTACCCGCCACCCCGGGCGATGCGGCAGCGGGCGTGGTCATCTTGCTCTTGGGAGTACCCGCCACCCCGGGCGATGCGGTAACGGGTGCGGTCTTCCTGTTCTTGGTTGAACTCGACGCGCCGGGCGATGCG
>JAHKKL010000433.1 GCA_020027635.1 Gammaproteobacteria bacterium | reverse complement strand
CAGATGGACCTCCCGGCCCTCGCCGCACGGGTGGGGCCATTGAGTCCCAGCGATTCGAGTTTCTGCTCAAAGCCAAACTGGCCCATGGCCGCCAAGGCGACATGCTCCACGCCCACCGAGCGGGGCTGGCGGTCTTCGACCGAATTGACATCGACTTCGTGAAACTCGGGGGCAGCTACACCGTTGGCCATCCCGGCCGCAGGCGCGCCCACCACCAGACGTCCGGCGTAGTGCTGCGCGGCCGCCTCAATCGGCTCGGAATATTCCGAAGCGCTCAGCGTGGCCTGGCCACTGAGCAACTGTTCGATGCGCGCGCACAGCTGCGGCCACTGCTCTTGGGGCAGCGCGAAATGGCGCCCCAGGTTGAGCAGCGTCACCTGGCGCACCTGGCGCCCGATGCGCTCGCTGCGAACCAGGCGATAGGTCTGGTAGGACTCGCCGGTGACGGTGTTGCGGGTGGAGGTGCGGCGGATGAACATGATGCGCTGAGCATAGCAGGAAACGGGCCGAATTCCTGCCATCAAGCAAATATTATGGCACTACATTTCGCTCAGGTCGCCCGTACCCATATAAATCATACGCTTACGTCCAGGCTGTTCCCCAAAACCCCGAAAAACTGACAAACTTGGGCTAGGCAAGTGCGTGCCGCACGCTGTGCCAGCGCTACGGATTCGAAGCCCTGCTGCCGATCGATCACGGCGAGACCCTGCCCGAGCGCATCTTTCAGGCCAACCTCGACATGATTCGCAAGGCGCAGGTCGTTGCCGCCAATCTGGACCCGTTTCGTGGCGCCGAACCCGATTCCGGCACCGCATTTGAGTTGGGCTACGCACTGGCACTGGGCAAGAAGGTCTGTGGCTACGTGACGCGGCTTGACACGCTGGCCAGGCGGGTCGAAATCGCCGAGGGACGATCGATTCGGCCGGCACCCGACACCGGCCGATTTAGCGACCGTCTCGGGATGTGGGTTGAGGACTTCGGCCTGCCCTGCAATCTGATGCTGGCGGTGCCCACTCATATTGTCGAGGGCGGCCTGGAGGCGCCGCACTCGACCGCCTCTCCGGCCTGGTCGAACGGGTCACCTTCCACAATGCGCAGAACGGCTTTTGTGTGCTGCGCCTGAAGGTCAAGGGCGAGCGGGAACTGATCACCCTGGTCGGCCATGCGCCGGCCGTGTCACCCGGCGAATACGCCTCTGCTTCGGGCACCTGGGTCACCGATCGCGAACATGGCCGGCAGTTCCGCGCGGTGTTCGTCAAGATCTCGCCACCGACCACCCTGGCAGGCATCGAGCGCTACCTCGGCTCGGGCATGGTCAAGGGCATCGGACCGATCTATGCCGGCAAACTGGTCAAGGCCTTCGGCCTGTCGGTGTTCGAGGTCATCGAGCAGTCGCCGCAACGGTTGCGTGACATCGCCGGGATCGGGGAAATCCGCGCGCGGAAGATCACCTCAGGCTGGGCCGACCAGAAAGTCATCCGCGACATCATGGTGTTTCTCCACGCCCATGGCGTCTCCACTTCCCGGGCCGTGCGCATCTTCAAGACCTACGGCCCGGAGGCCATCGACATCGTGCGGGAGAATCCCTATCGGTTGGCCCGCGACATCCGGGGGATCGGCTTCCTGTCTGCCGACACCATCGCCCAGAAACTCGGCATTGCCAGCGATTCGCCGCTACGCGCCCAAGCGGGCATCTCCTATGCCCTGACGGAGGCATCGGCGCAAGGTCACTGCGGCTTGCCCTATGCGGAACTGGTGCCCTTGGCGGTAAAGCTTCTCGACATACCCGAATCGGTCATCGAAACGGCCATCGCGCGGGAAATCGACGACGCGGTGCTCTTGCCGGACACCGTCGACGGCCAACCATGCGTGTTTCTGGCCCCTCTGTACTACGCCGAGCAATCGATCGCCGCGCAAATCCGGCGTCTGCAATCCGGGTTCACGAGCCTGCCGGCTTTCGATACCGAGAAGGCGATTCCCTGGGTCGAGCGCAAGCTCGCAATCGAACTGGCCGACAGCCAGAAGGCGGCGGTCCGTCTCGCCCTGACTTCAAAACTCCTGGTGATCACTGGTGGCCCTGGGGTGGGCAAGACCACCCTGGTGAAGTCCATTCTGACCATCATGGCCGCCAAGGGCGTCAAGCCGCTGTTGTGCGCGCCGACCGGACGTGCGGCCAAGCGTCTTGCCGAATCGACCGGGCTGGAAGCCCGGACGATCCATCGCCTGCTGGAGGTCAATCCGGTCAACGGACAGTTCAAGCGCAACGAGGACCATCCTCTCGACTGCGACCTGCTGGTCGCCGACGAGTGCTCGATGATCGACGTGCCGCTGGCCAACCAGTTGCTCAAGGCGGTGGCCACGCCCACCGCGGTGATCCTCGTGGGCGACGTCGACCAGTTGCCCTCGGTCGGCCCGGGGCAGTTTCTGGCGGACCTGATCGAGTCCGGCGCCGTTCCCGTCATTCGGCTGACCGAGGTCTTTCGCCAGGCGGCGAGCTCGCGCATCGTGCGCTGTGCCCACCAGATCAACCAGGGGAGCTTTCCGAGCCTGCCCGCGAAGGGCGAGGCTTCCGACTTCTATCTGGTTTCCGCCGAGGCCCCCGAGGAGATCGCGCAAACCGTGGTGGATCTGGTGCAGACGCGTTTGCCGAGAAAGTTCAATGTCGATCCGATCCGCGACATCCAGGTGCTGTGCCCG
>JAHKKL010000217.1 GCA_020027635.1 Gammaproteobacteria bacterium | reverse complement strand
CTCCCTGGCCGAACACCCGGGGCTGGGTGTAGTGATCGATGGTTGGCGCCGCCATGTTCATGAGCAGCACGGCGAAGGCCATTCCGTCCGGATAGCCGCCCCAGGTGCGTATCAAGTAGGTGAGCAGGCCGATGCCGGCGCCGTAGATCAGCCGTCCGCGCGGGGTGGTGCTGGCGGAAACCGGATCGGTGGCGATAAAGAAGGCGCCCAGCATGGCGGCGCCGCTGAACAGCTGGAATGCCGGCGAGGCGAAGGTGTCCGGATCGACCGTATAAAACACCAGGGCCATGCAGAACAGCCCCGCCAGGGTGGCAACGGGGATCTGCCACTGGATGACCCTCGTCTTGAGGAGCCACAGCCCCCCGAGCAGGTAACCGAGGTTTATCCATTCCCAGCCGCGGGCGCCGAAATGGCCGAACAGGCCATGGCCGCTGAGTTCGCTGAGGGTGGCATTGAGGCCGAGCTGGGTCTTGACGGCGTCCATGGGGGTCGCCTGGGTCAGGCCATCCAGGGTGGCACCGGCCGGCAGCGTGCCGGTGAACACCAGTGCCAGCGTATCCGGCAGGCCGAGCGGCTCGAAGGGCGGCGTCCACCGCGCCAGTTCGAGCGGGAAGGAGATCAGCAGCACGACATAGCCGGCCATGGCGGGATTGAACGGGTTGTAGCCGAGTCCGCCATAGAGCTGCTTGGCGACCACGATCGCGAACAGGCTGCCGATAACCGGGATCCACCAGGGCGCGAGCGGCGGGAGGGTCAGCGCCAGCAGTACGCCCGTCACCAGGGCGCTGCCGTCGTTCAGCGTCGCGCCTACCGGGCGCCGGCGCAGGGCGAGCATGCCGGCTTCGGCGGCGATGGCCGTCAGGGAAGCGAGCAGGCAATTGACGAGGATGCCCCACCCGAATACCCAGGCGGCGCAGGCGATGCCGGGCGAGAGCGCCAGCAGGACGTCGCGCATCATGACCGATACGCTGTCCTGCGGACCGAGGTGAGGCGAACTGTAGTCGTGGAATGCCATGGTGGGTCAATGTTCCGTTGGCGGATCCTTTTGTGAGCGGCGTGCGTCGATCTCGCGGATCAGCCGTTCCTGCTCGGGGGTGAGATTGTCCATGTTTTTCGGCGCCTGGCCGGCTTCCTCTTTTTTCTTTCTGACGCGTTCCAGTGCGGCCTGGATAACCGCCTGTTTGGCGTCGGTCGCCTGATCGGCCGGCCCGGAGAGCGATTTTTTGCGCTCCGCGAGCCGTCCGGAGCGTTCCTGCCGGACGCGTTCCAGACGCGCGATGCGCGCCTCGTGGCGACGGCGCGCGATATCCGCCGCCTTTTTCTGTTTCTCCTGGGTCCAGATCTCCGCCTTGGCGTGGCGGTAGTACTGCACCAGCGGAATGTGGCTCGGGCACACCGTGGCGCAGCAGCCGCATTCGATGCAGTCGAACAGGTTGTAGTCCTGCGCGGCATCCAGGTTGCCGCTGCGCGCATGCCAGTAGAGTTGCTGCGGCAGCAGGTCGGCGGGGCATACCGCGGTGCACTTGCCGCAACGTATGCAGGGCAGGAGATCCCCGGACGGCGGCATTTCCTCGCGGGTGACCGCCAGGATGCAGTTGGTGGTCTTGATCACGGGGACCTCGTCGGTGGTGACGGCGAAGCCCATCATCGGCCCGCCCATCAACAGGCGGTCGACCTCGCTGCTGTAGCCGCCGCAGGTCTCGACGGCGTGTCTGAACGAGGTTCCGAGCAGGAGCTCGAGGTTGCGCGGCTCGCGCACGCCCGCCCCGGTGACCGTGACGAGGCGCGATACGAGGGGCCGGTTGTGCACGACGGCCTGGTAGACCGCGGCGGCGGTACCGACGTTCTGGCAGATGATGCCGATGTCGGCCGGGAAACCCTGGCTGGGGACCTCCCGCCCGGTCAGTACCTTGATCAACTGGCGCTCGCCGCCGGTCGGGTAGATCTCCGGTACGCGCACGACGCGCAGGTTTCCTGCCGCGGCGGCGCCGACCGCCGCGCGCATGGCGGCTTCGGCTTCCGGCATATGGTCTTCGATGGCGATGATGCAGTGGCGCGGCTTAAGGATATGCTGCAGGATCCTGACGCCCTCCAGCACCTCGCCGGTTCGCTCCCGCATGAGCCGGTCGTCGCAGCAGATGTAGGGCTCGCACTCGACCCCGTTGATCACCAGCAGGTCGATCCCATCCGGCGACCTGTGCGCCAGCTTGACCTGCGTCGGGAATCCGGCCCCGCCCAGGCCGACGATGCCGGACTCGCGGATGCGCTCCAGCAGTCTGCCGACCGGGACCTCGCGATAGTCGGCGAGCGGCGCACTCGCCTGCCCCCATTCGTCCCTGCCGTCGGTCTCGATGACGATGCAGGGCGCCATGAGGCCGGAAGGATGCGGTACGGGGCGCGCTTCGACGGCGATGACGGTGCCCGAGCTGGAGGCATGCACCGGCATGCTGATCGCGCCCCGGGGTGCGGCGATCATCTGCCCCTTGGACACGCGATCACCCGGCCTGACCAGGCATTCGGCCGCCTCGCCGATGTGCTGTTTCAGGGGCAGCACCAGCCGCGGCGGAATGCCCGCCGCCTGCACCGGCCGGGACGCCACCGCCTCGCGGTGTCCCGGCAGGACCAGCCCGCCATGGAAACGATGGAGCTGATCGCGGGGATCGATGATGTCTTCGCGCACCGGCGTCGTGTCGCTTCCCGGGTTCATCAGCCGTGCGCCCCCCCGGCCAGTTTGCCCGCGCCCGGGACGAGGGAGTCGACCACAGGCAGGGGCCAGATCCAGTTGCCGGTGGTTTGCAGC
Source organism: Gammaproteobacteria bacterium (assembly GCA_020027635.1). Classification (GTDB taxonomy): domain Bacteria; phylum Pseudomonadota; class Gammaproteobacteria; order UBA9214; family UBA9214; genus CAVQCA01. The sequence continues at coordinate 1,519 of JAHKKL010000217.1, read as the reverse complement.
ACCGGCACCATGTCGATGCACTCCACCGGGCAGGGCGCGACGCACAGTTTGCAGCCGGTGCACTCGGCGGCGATCACGGTATGCATCTGCTTGGGCGCGCCGAGGATGGCGTCCACCGGGCAGGCCTGGATGCATAGGGTGCAGCCGATGCAGAGTTCCTCGTGGATGATCGCGACGGATTTCTCGGCGTGCGCGCCGTGTTCGGGATTGAGCGGCTTGGGGTCGCGACCGAGCAGGTCGGCGAGCGCCTGGATGGTGCTCTCGCCCCCGGGCGGGCACTGGTTGATGTCGGCCTCACCGGCCGCGATGGCCTCGGCGTAGGGGCGGCAACCGGGAAAGGTGCACTGGCCGCATTGCGTCTGCGGCAGCAGGGCATCGATCTGATCGACGATGGGGTCGCTCTCGACCCGGAAACGGATCGCCGCATAGCCCAGAATCAGGCCGATCAGGGCGGCGAGGATGCCCAGTGTCAGCAACGCGGTCAGCATGGGGATGGGAAACGCAACAGGCCGGTCAGTTCACGGGGCGCCACTCAACCCTTGATCAGGCCGGAAAAACCCATGAAGGCGAGCGACATCATGCCGGCGGTCACCAGCGCGATGGCGGAGCCGCGGAACGGCGCCGGCACGTCGGCGACGGCCACGCGCTCGCGCATGGCCGAGAACAGGATGAGCACCAGGGAGAAGCCGATCGCCGCGCCCAGCCCGTAGACCGCCGACTGGAGGAAACCGTGCTTCTCCTGCGTATTGAGCAGGGCCACTCCCAGCACCGCGCAGTTGGTGGTGATCAGTGGCAGGAAGATGCCGAGCACCTTGTAGAGCAGGGGGCTGGTTTTGTGGACCACCATTTCGGTGAACTGCACGACGGCGGCGATCACCAGGATGAAGGTGAGGGTGCGCAGGTATTGCAGCCCCAGCGGCTCCAGCAGGTATTGATCGGCCAGGTAGCTGCAGATCGAGGAAAGGGTCAGGACGAAGGTGGTGGCCAGCGCCATGCCGGTGGCCGTTTCCACGTTGCGCGAGACGCCCATGAACGGGCACAGGCCAAGAAACTTGACCAGCACGAAATTGTTCACCAGTACGGTACTGACCAGGATCAGGGCGAGTTCGGTCATATCAGTCACCGATGGCACTTACTTAGGGGCGGTTCCACAATACAAGGGTGGGTTAGGCATGCCGTTGGTGCCGTAACCCACTGGCTGTGCCGGCAGACACTCATTAAAAGATCCGTTGTGTTGCTACGCAACGCCTGGTGGGTTACGCAAAGAACGCTAACCCACCCTACATTTCGGCTTAAGTAAGTGCCATTCATATCAGTCACCGATGTTGCCGCACAGTCGCATCCGCCGCCGCCGCTACTTGATCCGCATCCCTGGCTGGGCGCCGGCATCGGGCTGCAGGATCCACAGATCGTCCCCGCCGGGCCCGGCCGCCAGCACCATGCCCTCGGAGACGCCGAAGCGCATCTTGCGCGGCGCGAGGTTCGCGACCATCACGGTCAGGCGGCCTTCGAGCGACTC
>JAHKKL010000216.1 GCA_020027635.1 Gammaproteobacteria bacterium | reverse complement strand
GTGGTGCGCACCTTGACGACGGACCCGGAGAACCGGGTGCCGCATCTGGCGTTCCAGCCCGGCGCCCTGGCGAACATCCCCATACTGCCGATGGAGGAGGTGCAAACGGCCTACTACCTGCGCATGCTGGCGACCGACAAGCCGGGTGTGCTGGCGGAGGTGACGCGCATCCTGGGTGAATCCGGCATCAGTATCGAGGCCATCCTGCAGAAGGAACCCCTGCCGGATGCCGTCGAGGTGCCGATCATCATCCTGACCCACTCCATACGGGAGCGCCAGATGAACGCCGCCATCCGGCAGATCGAGGCGCTCGACACCATCCACGGCAGGATCACCCGCATCCGCCTCGAACACCTGAATTGCAACTAGCTTCGATCCAGCCACAAACCGCTCACGAGTCAGCAAGGAATCACCGCATGCCTACCGGGTCACGCTACACGGGTCTGATCGAACACTACCGCGACCGCCTGCCGGTGAGCGATAGCACGCGCATCATCAGCCTCGGCGAGGGCAACACCCCGCTGATTAGGCTGGAAAACATCCCGCATGAGACCGGCAGGGAGGTCGAGATCTACGTCAAGTACGAGGGGCTCAACCCGACCGGTTCGTTCAAGGACCGCGGCATGAGCATGGCCGTGACCCGAGCCGTGGAGGAAGGCAGTCGCGCCGTACTGTGCGCCTCGACCGGCAATACCTCGGCCTCGGCCGCCGCCTATGCCGCCCGCGCCGGCATCACCGCCTTCGTGATCATCCCGGAAGGCAAGATTGCGCTCGGCAAACTGGCGCAGGCGATGATCCACGGGGCGGTGGTGATTCAGATTCGCGGTAATTTCGATGATGGCATGCGCCTGGTCAAGGAGGTGGCCGATCATGCCCCGGTGACCATCGTGAATTCCATCAATCCCTATCGCCTGCAGGGACAGAAGACCGCCGCCTTCGAAATCGTCGATGCGCTGGGACGCGCACCGGACTATCACTGTCTTCCGGTCGGCAATGCCGGCAACATCACCGCGCACTGGATCGGCTATTGCGAGTATTCCCACCAGGGCGATGGCCGGGTCACGGCCGCCTGCAAATACTGTGCGGGAGAGTGCCGTTACGCCGGCCGCGGGGTGACCGGTACCCGCCCGGTCATGGTCGGGTACCAGGCCTCCGGGTCGGCGCCGTTCCTGCGCGGCGAGATGGTCGACCACCCGGAAACCGTGGCCACGGCCATCCGCATTGGCCATCCGCAGTCGTGGGACAGCGCCTGGAAGGTCAAGGAGGAATCCGGCGGCTGGTTCGATGAATGCAGCGACGCGGAAATTCTGGCCGCCCAGAAACTGCTGACCTCGCGGGAAGGAATCTTCTGCGAACCTGCCTCCGCCATCTCGGTCGCCGGGGCTTTGCGGGATATCCGCTCCGGTCGGATCCCCGAGGGCAGCTGCGTGGTCTGCACCCTGACCGGACACGGACTCAAGGACCCGGACACGGCCATCAGGCAATGTGAAGGCGGTATGCTGACGGTGGATGCCACTCTGGATGCGGTAAAGCGGGCGATCCTCGACAGCATGGCACCGTAGCGTTGACTTTCACCGCGGAGACGCCGCCGACGGCTGACAACTCAATTATCAATAACAACACAAGCGTTGCCATGCAGGCAGGAGGGGACGGTCGGAACCGTCCGGCCACTGGGACACGGCCGGTGAGTCTTAGCCATGATTCGGCGGCGTCTTGACTGAAGAACACTCCAGCCTCGCTTTGGTGATACCGGGACTGTGCGGACCGTCACTCGATGCGACCGCCGCGGACTGTTTCCCAGCGGATCTGCCGGCGCTCGAGCGACTGCTGTCGCGGGCCGTTGCCGAGACACAACCCGCCTCCGACATGGAGCACACACTGGCCGCTTTCTTTCAGTCGCCGGGCGGTGACGGCGTTCCCCTTGCCGTGGCCCCGCTGACCTGGCTGGTCGACAGCGGCGAACGGGCGGCAGGTTTTATCATGCGTGCCGACCCCGTTCATCTGCGTGCCGACCAGGCATGCCTGCGCCTCTTCGACAGCACGGCGTTTGCCCTCGACGCGCAGGAGGCGCGCGATCTGGTGGCCGCGTTCAACGATTATTACGGCCGGCAGGGCTGGCGGCTGCATGCCCCGTTGCCGCAGCGCTGGTATCTGACCCTGAAAGAAGCACCGGAGGTTGCCACGATGGCGCCCCTGCAGCTCGCCGGCCGGGATATCAGGGACGGATTGCCGCAAGGGAAGGCCGGTGCCTCATGGCATGCCTTCCTGAATGAAGTACAGATGCTGTTCCACGAGCACCCGGTCAACCAGGCGCGGGAGCGGCGCGGCGAACCCGCCATCAACAGCATCTGGCCGTGGGGAGGCGGATACCTGCCAGGGCAGATAACGACCACGGTCAGCTCGGTGATTGCGGATCACCCGCTGCTGCGTGGACTCGCGCGGCTGGGTGGTGTCCCCTGCCGGGACGTGCCCGGGAATGCCGCGGACCTGACGGCGGAGTCACCGTGCGGGGTCCAGCTGGTTTGGCTTGACCGGCTGGAACGCTCCTGCCGCTATGGCGAGATGGAAACCTGGTCCGACGGGATCAGGCAGCTGGAGCAGGCGTGGTTCAAACCGTTGCTGGAGATGCTTGTACAGGGTCGTATCGCTCGCCTGGAGCTCTACCCCGACGGCGCCCGACGCTACGTGATTACCCGGAAGAGGTTGCGGTGCTTCTGGAAGTTCGATCGGTCGCTGGCATGGCACTGCGGGCATGGCTAGCCGTATCCTGCTTCGTCCACTGATTGCGGATCCGGACCGGTTGCCCCCGGGCCTGCCGGCGGTCCTGCAACGGGTGTATGCGGCGCGTGCCATCGAATCCGCCGGGGATCTGGATTACTCGCTGGACAGGTTGCTGCCGCCGGATCGTCTTGGTGGTCTGGAGCAGGCCGTCGATCTGCTGACACAGGCGATCGAGGCAAACTGGCGGATTGTGGTGGTCGGCGACTTCGACGCCGATGGCGCGACGAGTTGCGCCCTGTGCCTGCGGGCCCTGCGCGGCATGGGTGCAACACAGGTGGATTATCTCGTTCCCAACCGCTTCGAATACGGTTACGGACTCACCCCCGAGATCGTCGCGGTCGCGGCGACGAGGCAGCCGGATCTCATCCTCACCGTGGATAACGGTACTTCCAGCCTGGCGGGTGTCGCGGCCGCCCGGGAACGTGGCATCCGGGTGCTGATTACGGATCACCACCTGCCCGGTGCCGACCTGCCGAACGCGAACGCCATCGTCAATCCCAGCCTTTACGGCGAGGGATTTCCCGGCAGGCACCTCGCCGGCGTGGGGGTGGCCTTTTATGTCATGCTGGCGCTGCGGGCTCAATTGCGCGCACGGGGCTGGTTCATCCGGCGGGGGCTTCCCGAACCGAACCTCGGCCAGTTGCTGGATCTGGTCGCGCTGGGGACGGTGGCCGACGTGGTGCCGCTCGACCACAATAACCGGCTGCTGGTGCAGCAAGGGCTGCAACGCATCCGCGCCGGGCGTTGCCTGCCGGGCATACGGGCGCTGCTCGAGGTCGGCGGCAGGCTGCCGGCGCGCACCGTCTCGGCCGACCTCGGCTTCGTCATCGGACCGCGCCTGAATGCCGCCGGTCGCCTGGAGGACATGTCGCTCGGCATTGAATGCCTGCTGACGGACAGCGATGCCAGCGCGCGTGATATGGCCGCCCGGCTCGATACACTCAATCGCGACCGCAGGGACATCGAGGCCGACATGCAGGCACAGGCGCTGGCTGCCGTGGAGTCACTGGCGGCGGACACACAGGCACTGCCGGCCGGGTTCTGCCTGTTCGATCCGCAATGGCACCAGGGCGTCATCGGCATCCTGGCGGCACGCATCAAGGATCGCTTCCATCGCCCGGTGATTGCCTTCGCCCGTGCCGGCAAGGGTGAGTTGAAGGGATCGGCCCGCTCCATTGCGGGCCTGCATATCCGGGACACCCTCGATGCGATCGCCACCCGCTACCCGGAACTGCTGAGCCGATTTGGCGGTCATGCCATGGCCGCGGGGCTGACGCTGGCAGAGGAGAATCTCCCGGCGTTTGAAGCGGCTTTCGTTACCGAGGTCTCGCGGGTGCTCTCGGAGGAGGATCTGCAGAGCGTCATCTATACCGACGGACCGCTTTCCGACGAGGAACTTTCCCTTGCGACCGCGAAACTGCTTCGCGAAGCGGGCCCCTGGGGGCAGGGGTTTCCGACGCCGCAATTCGACGGCGAATTCGCGATTCTGGAGCAGCGCGTGGTCGGGGAACGGCATCTGAAGATGGTCCTGAGGACGACG
>JAHKKL010000215.1 GCA_020027635.1 Gammaproteobacteria bacterium | reverse complement strand
TTCGGTACTTGTCCGTCTTGTAGCCCATGTTGGGGGACGCGATATCCACGCGACCGTACACCAGTGTGTGCCTGATCATCTCATCGGAAGCTGCCGCCAAGAATCCGGGATTTCACAGCGCGGGCACGATGATCGACAGATCACGCCTGCGGGAGAAGGTCACGCCCGTGTCCTTGCCGCCTTCGCCATCCGCGTCATGACACATGGCGCAATAGGAGACGTAGAGTTACTTGCCATCCCTTCACCGGTTCATAGGAAAACTCGGACTCAGGTTTTCCCGACCAGCCCCGGATAAAGCTGACACTGGCATTCAGCTGCTCGTCATTTAGCGCCGGGAAAGTCGGCATCACCCGACCTGGGCGACCATACCGGATCGTCTTGCACAGAAAGGCATCGTCAACACTTTCGAGGAATAACGGCTAGGCCAATGGAATACCCATGCCTCCTGTCCCCTTGTCGCCATGGCAGATGACGCAACGCGTAGCGTATAAATACCCGTAAATGCCCGTCATCAGGCGCGGCATATGATATGTTTGCCACAAATATTATTATGATAATGATCAATGGCATAAAGTATCTATTCGCATTCTGTATGCCACTCGCCAGAAACCTGACTGTGTGCGATGGTTACCTGCGCTGGTTGTGAGAAAAGTCAAGACACTACTACACCAGACATTAATATATATTAATAATAATATGTTAATAATCTGGTGTACTCTTGATTCAGATCAATATATTCAGCCGGCAACTACCACAACATAGCTATCGTCTTCATCCGAGACATACCTCTAGTTAAATCAGTTCAGGAGTGCAAACATCATGAAAACAGTGAAAACTTCGATTGCAGCAGCTTTCATTGCCGGTCTTGCGGCTCTCCCGATGACCTCCGCCAATGCATGGTGGGGTGGCGGCCCGTGGGGTGGCGGTCCTGGTGGTTGGGACAACGGTTGGGGCAACGACTGGGGTCCATTCGACGGTGATGGCTGGGGTGATTTCAACATGAGCATGAGCGCTGGCGGTCACGGCAGCGGTTATGGTCGTGGCTATGGTCGTGGCTACGGTTACGGCTATGACTACTACCCATACTACGGCTATGGCGGCCCCTACGGTGGTTGGGGTGGTCCCTATGGTTATGGCGGCTATCCAGGCGCCTGGGGTGCCCCATATGGCTATGCACCACCGCCGGCTGCAGCTCCTGCCGCACCCGCTGCCAAGAGCGAATAACACCCAGCCAAATTGCCGGCGTGCGCACAGGGACGTGCTCGCTCTGGCATCTAAAACCTATCTGCTGTATAAAGCGGATTCAGACAGGCCAGCGAATACCTGGCCTGTTGTCGTTTTAATCAACCAACGCATACACAGAGGCTTACATGAAAGATAACGTTATTGCCCTCATCCTGATTCTGCTGACGTCCGTGTCCGTATCCGCCACTGCCGCACCTTATACACCCTACGTGCCCCACACACCCTCTAGCGGCGAGTATCGCGGCATGCCGCCTCAGGCTGAAGCTGGCACGCCTGCGGCTCTTCTCAAGGAAGGCGTGACCAAACTGACGTCATTTATCCGCACTGGCGGCGCACAGAATCACGCGCAGGCAATAGCCTACCTGGAAAAGGAAATCGCACCGTATTTTGATTTTGCCTACATGACCCGCTGGGCTGCCGGTCCGGCATGGCGTGAAATGAATCCCGCACAACGCGCGGAAATGCAACAAAAGCTCACCATGTCCTTTCTGACTACTCTGGCCCAGAAGCTGACAACCTATACCAACCAGCCGATACGGTACTTCACGCCTCGCGGGCATGGAAAAGATGAAATTACGGTCAGTGCCTGGATCACTCAGCCCGCCGGATATCCCACAAAACTGGATTTCCGGTTTTACAAGGGGAAGGACGGCTGGAAGGTTTTCGACGTAAAGGCCGACGGCAACAGCGCGGTTGTTTATTACCGGGACCAGTTCAGAAGCATGTACCGCTACAGCGGCAGCCAGCCCCCGCGCTACTACAACTGATTCATACCGCTGATGCTCTGTCGTGTGAGTTGCGGCAGAGCATCAGTCATACCTCCCCGGCAGCAGAATCTGGATTTCCAATGTCTGCTGCAGCCCGACCCCGGACTCATACTTAGTTAGCGTCGCGGCAGTCGGCCGGCACGCATCCGTGCATTATTCGCGATTCGCAGTTATCCCAGCTGATTTGCCCTGGATTCGTGTCACCATCAGAACCCTGACAGGGCCATCGCGTATCAACCGCATCAAGCGGACAGCCTGGCGCCGATCTTATCGCAGTGCGGTTCCGCGAACATACTCGGCGCACGATGCCGAAAGCTAAATCATCAGGCCGACCCGCCGTTATAGTGGTCGAGTCAGGCAGGATGACCATTCACACCCGTGGTCAATCCCCTTTCCCGTAATGAAACGTTCCAGGAAGTTAAAAATTGGTACACTGATACCATCCGTGATTTACATGATTCACTCACGGCCAAAAGGATAGCGGCAATGACAACTTACATGAATACCTTGGTGGGTCAGGTCACAGCTGTACGGCCAGGCCTTTTCAGCGCAACACTGAATGAAGACAACGACGGGAATCTCTCGAAGGTCATGTCCAACGGTGAACGCACACCGGTAGGACAGCCAGGTTCCTATCTGGCCATAACACAGAAGGGTATTCGCGTCCTCGCCATGGTAACGGAGATGGTCGAGCAGGATATCATTGAACCGTCAAGTAATCTTCCGGGACGTCGCAACGTCAGGCAAAGGACCATAAAGCTGATACCGCTCGGCGAGATCAACAGCGGGGGAATTTTCGAAAACGGCGTGAAAAACTACCCCGTCGCGGGAGCGGAAGTACATGCAGTCAGTGAAGATGACATCAAATCCATATTTGTGAAATTTCGCAGCCAGGGTTACAGCCTCGGGAAACTCTCAACCCATTCCACACTGGACGTGTGCTTTGATCCAGCCACCCTGTTCGGCAGGCATTGCGCCATTCTCGGGCAGTCCGGCGCCGGCAAATCATGGGCTGTCGCCAACATCATCCAGCGCGCGGTCAAGGTAATGCCCAATGCGCATATCATCCTGCTTGATCTGCACGGTGAATATGCCTGGAAAGACCGCGACGGAAAACAACACTATGCTTTTGATGAGAACGTCGTGCGCCATATCGATGCGCGTGATCTGGAAATGCCCTACTGGCTCATGACTTTCGCAGAGCTGGTTGACTTGCTGATTGACCGCAGTGATGACAATGCCTCGACGCAGATTGCGTTCCTGCGCGACAGCGTTCATGACCTGCGGAACAAAGCCAACAAGGGGCTCGGCATCAGTCACCTGACTGTGGATTCACCGGTCTACTTTTCGCTTGATGCGCTCTACAGCTATTTTGAAGAAGCGAACAAGATGACCACCAATTTCGGCAAGGAAAAAGGACCGCTTGCAGGCCAGTTTGATCAGTTCCTGATGCGCCTGCAAAGCCGCATGAATGACGTGCGTTACAACTTCATGCTCAAACCCAGTCACCGCACCTCGTCGGACTCCCTGGTTGGATTGCTGCGTGACTTCGTCGGCTTGGGTGAACCCAAACGCCAGATAACGGTAATCGATCTCAGCACGGTACCCTTTGACGTACGGCCGACGGTCACGTCCCAGATCGGCCGGCTAGCCTTCGAATTCAATTACTGGAACCCGCACTACCGAGACTTCCCGATACTGCTGGTCTGTGAGGAGGCCCATGCCTATATCCCGCGCGATAATGACCCGCGTTATGAGGGCACGCGGCAGTCGATGCAACGCATCGCACGCGAAGGACGCAAGTACGGTGTCGGCCTGGTCGTGGTCAGCCAGCGCCCGAATGAGCTGTCCGAGACGGTGCTGGCGCAATGCAACACCTTCATCTGTCTGCGTCTGACCAACCCGGACGACCAGGCCTATGTCCGGAATCTGGTGCCGGAAGCCGAGCGTGATCTCATCGAGGTTCTCTCATCACTCGGCCGCGGCGAGGCGCTTGCCATGGGACAGGCCGTGCCGCTGCCCACCCGCCTGCAGTTCAATAAACCCAATCCGGTGCCAAACAGCTCCGATGTCGATTTTTACAATCAGTGGATTACCGGACTGAAAGATCTGGACGTGGATGATATCGTCGACCGTTGGCGCCACCAGAATCGCATGAAATCCTGAAACACCCGATACCCCGACCAAGCAAGCTGGCCACTGGCGATGTACCGGTCAGGCGGAGGCGATCAATTTATCATAGCCAAGCAGGTGCAGGATCTGGTCACGCGCCGTCATGGCATCCCGGTAACCGAGATCAATCAGTTCCTTGCAATACGGTGCGTCGAACATCAGATAACTCATC
>JAHKKL010000214.1 GCA_020027635.1 Gammaproteobacteria bacterium | reverse complement strand
GCCGTGGGTTCGCGGATACCGTACGCCATGGACGATTTGCCCAGGAATGCACCGAACTCGTCCCGTTCGGGCGGGTCCCGGTCATTCAGGTTACCCGCAACACGGTCGATACAATCGTTGATCATCTGGTTAAGAACCGGGTCGTAGGTCTTCGAGGCATCTGAATATCCAGTAATTGCCTGTGTGGCGGCCCGTCGGCAGTGCCCCGTGTTCCTGGCATTGGCTCTGCCGCACGAGGATTCAGAAGACTTGCTCCAGGAACGGTATTGGACTGATGTAGTGCATGACTTTTGAGCAGGGGACGGATAGATGGCTCACATCCAGGTATTTTATAGGGATCTGCTGAAGGACGAGGTGGAACTGCTCTCTGACGTGACCACGATCGGGCGCAATTCCGACAGCGATATCAAGATCGATAACGCGGGCGTATCGGCGCATCACGCGAAGATCATCAAAGAGGGTGAAGCTTTCGTCATCGAGGATACCGAAAGCAGGAACGGTACCTTCGTCAACGGCAAGCGCGTATCTCGCCACCTGCTTTCCGACGGTGACGAGGTCGTGATATCCAAACACATCCTGAAGCTTGCGCATACGGAATCACAGGTTGCGCCCTCGCGCATCCCAGGCGGCGATACCCAGCATGTCGTGCAGGGTGCCACCGTCGAGGTCGATGTATCCAATCTTGGCGAGTTGATGAAGCAACGCCAGGCGAAGTTTGCTGCCTATCTATTGTTGACGGGTGTGGTGCACAGATGCTCCAAGTATCCGCTGACCAAACTGAACTTTAAGATCGGTAAAGCCATCGACGCCGATATCAGTACTCCTGGATGGTTTGCGCCGCGTGTGTCCGCCAGGGTCGTATGCAAGAACGACGGGTTTTATATCGTCCCCGAGAGACGGGGAAGGGTCCGTATCAACGGCATGGGCGTTTTCGCTCCGATGAAGCTTGAAGACAGCGACAGACTCACCGTCCGTGGGCTGTCTATGACGTTCTATAACCGGTCCGCGGAAAAACCGTAGGCGATGACGTTGAAGATACCGGGCTACAGAATCCTGCGGCTGATCGCTGACGGAGGCATGGCCTCCGTCTATCTGGCCGTTCAGGAATCCCTCGACCGGCGTGTCGTTCTGAAGCTGCCGAAAAAGTTCAACGATATCTTCCAGTCCGCCCGCTTTGTCAACGAGGGACGGATTATCGCCTCCCTGAACCATCACAACATCATCACCATCTACGACATCGGCGTCGCCGGCGAGCGGCACTACTTCACCATGGAGTATCTGGAGGGCGGCGATCTCGAGGATCGGATAATCAAGGGTATCAGTCCCGACGATGCCCTTGACCTGGTAGAGGCGATCGGCGGCTGCCTGGAGTATGTGCACAGGAAAGACATCATTCACCGCGACATCAAGCCGGCAAACATCCTGTTCCACCGTAATGGAACCCCGGTACTCACCGATTTCGGGGTAGCCAAGCAAACCGAGGCTGACAGCAGGTTGACAAAGGACGGTACCGCGCTGGGCAGCCCCTACTATATCAGCCCGGAACAGGCCGAATGCAAACCGCTCGACGGGCGTGCCGATATCTATTCGCTCGGCATTATCCTCTACGAGATGCTTACGGGTAAAAAACCCTATACGGGCAGTTCGGACATCCAGATCATCATCGCGCACCTGTCCGATCCTGTCCCTTCCCTACCCCCCGAACTCAGTCAGTATCAGGAACTGATCGACCGGATGATCGCGAAGAACCCAGATGACCGCTTCGCCACGGCCGGGGAGATGGTCGAATACATCCAGGGGGTCCGGCACGCCGGGCCATTCGCCTCCACGGCATCCAGGTTGGCGGGATCAGCCTTTGCTGTGCGCACGCCAGGGCAGGCGGATCTCCTGGGCGCCAGCAGAGGCACGCGACTCGCATTCAAGAAGATCAATGCGCTCTTGCTCGACGAGAGCATCCTTCGCTTCGCGGGTGCGATGACGATACTGCTGGCCATTGCGCTGGTTTTCCTCAAGACCATGCCGTTGATGGTAGCGGCGGTTGAAAGGATGCTTACAGGAACGCCCCCGGCGGCGGTGACAATGACCCAGCAGGAGTCTGCGCAGCACCCGAAGGAGGAAGCCGCACCGCAGTTTGAGCAGTACCTCGTGCGAGCCAGGGAGTCGATGGAAAAGCTCCATTACACGGCGCCAGAGCGTGACAATGCCTATTACTATTACCAGATGATCCTGAAGAAGGATCCGGGCAACGAAGAAGCTTTGAAGGGTGTGGCCAAAATCGCGGATATCTATGCCGATCTCGTGGTATGGGCGCGTGACATGCTCGAATACAGAAAGGCGGAAGAATATTTGCGCATCGGCTTGAAGGTTGATCCGCATAACAGCCGGCTGCTCGAACTTCAGAAAAGCGCTGACTACAAGTGATGCCGCAGCGCACCAGGCGTAACGAGGAAGAGTGAATCATGCCATGGCAATTTAGTATGGGTTCGGATATCGGCGGGCGTTCCGAACAGCAGGACTGCCTGGAAATGCTGAGTTCGGACAGCGGCGACATCCATCTGGTCATGGTCGCCGATGGCATGGGAGGGCACCGGGACGGGGCTCTGGCGGCCCGGATGGTCATCGAGACCGCCAGACGCCATTTCAACACCGGGCGAACCTCCGATCCCCAGGCATTTCTTCAGGGGCTGTGTATCGAATCCCACCAGGCAATCAGTGACCTGGGCAGGAATGAACTGCGGTCCCCGGGCAGCACCTGTGTGCTGTTGTACCTGAACGGCCCGGAAGCCTACTGGGCCCACGTAGGCGACAGTCGCCTTTATCACTTCCGCAATGGCAAGCTGCTTAACCGGACCCAGGACCACTCCGTCGCACAGCTCATGGTTGCCCAGGGGCGCCTTCAGGAATCCGACGCGGCCATGAGTGCACTGCAGAACCAGCTCTATATGCGTCTGGGCGGCATCGATGCGCCAGAACCCGATTTTGGCGCCTCGGAGGTCGATGCGGACGATATATTCATGCTCTGCAGCGACGGATTCTGGTCCTCCGTCGAGCCGCATGAGGTGGTCACGAGCCTGAAAGCTCTTCCCATCGATAAAGATGGCGCGGGACATCTCGTGGAAATGGCGAGGGAACGCGGGGGAGAGAAGGGGGATAACATCAGTCTGGTCTTGATGCGGTGGAACCCCGGCAGAGCGCAAACGAAAATGGGCGTGCTGGCGCGATTTCTCGCGCTGATGGCCCCGGGTATTGCGGTAACATCATCGATCAGGCGTTTCCAGCACCGCATTCAGTCACGGCTCTGTCGCTGAGGAAGGGGCGCTGCGTCAGATCCTGTCGTGGTGTTCTCCTGGCGGTATCTGCGTCGCTGCCCGCTGTCTGGAATCCCGCAGTATTCAACGGTGCCTCTCCCTGAGGTTCCCGACCAACATCAGCGACAATCGTGCCGTTGTTCCCGACTCATGGACGTTTCTTACAGTTCCCGCAGTGCCTGGGTGACCGGCAGGTTTGAGGCGCGCAGCGCTGGGAACAACCCGCCGACGAAACCGATGGCGAGCGCCCACTGCAGCCCGCGCAGCAGCAGCTCCGGGGTCACCTGGAACCGGAACACCACCTGGCTGAAGTTGGCACCCAGGGTGGACACCGTGTAGCCGTTGAACACCGCCCAGGCGATGCCGGCGCCGAGCACGCCGCCAGCGAGCGCGAGCAGCATGGTCTCGAGCATCACCGATACCACGACCGGCAGGGAGGAGAAGCCAAGCGCGCGCAGGGTAGCGATCTCACGCGTGCGCGCGGCGACGGCGGCGTACATGGTATTGAGGGCGCCAAACACGGCGCCCAGGGCCATGATCACGGCGACTCCGAAGCCGATGGCGCGAATGACCGTGGTCAGCCGCTCCGACTGCTTGCTGTAGTAATCGCGCGTAGTCTCCACGTCCACCCGCAGACGAGGATCCCCGGCGAGCGCGGCCTTGAACTGGTCGAAGGCGTCCGCGACGCGCAGGCGCACGCTCACGGACTGGAAACCACGGCGCCGGTAGGCCGCGGCCACGGATTCCGCGTCGCCCCAAATCTCGGACTCATGGCTGTCGCCAGAGGCGAACACGCCTGTTACCTTCCAGGTCTGCCCGTTCAGCAGGACCGTGCTGCCGGTCTCGAGTCCGCGAAACTGCGCCAGCGCGCCCCGGCCCACGATCAGTTCGCGCAGCCCCGGTTCGAAGCGGCGCCCGCTGACGATGCGAACTTCCGGGCGCAGTTTCCACGCCTGTGCTCCCACGCCGCGCACCTCCACGTTGGCATCGGTGCCGGTGGAACGCTTCGGAACGTTGCTGACGACCACCACCTCGGCCGAGGCGACCGGCA
>JAHKKL010000213.1 GCA_020027635.1 Gammaproteobacteria bacterium | reverse complement strand
GATGTTGTTGGCCGCGTACATGGCCATCATCTCGCCGGACATGACGATGTAGATCTCCTGCGCCTTGTTTTCGCGGATCGGCATGGCGAAACCGCCGCACACCACGTCGCCCAGCACGTCGTAGGACACGTAGTCGATGTTTTCGTAGGCGCCGTTCTCTTCCAGAAAGTTGATCGAGGTGATGACCCCCCGCCCGGCGCAGCCCACGCCCGGCTCCGGACCGCCCGACTCGACGCAGCGGATGTCACGGTAGCCGGTCTTCATCACGTCCTCCAGTTCCAGGTCCTCGACGCTGCCTTCGGCGGCGGCGAGGCTCAAGATGGTGTCCTGCGCCTTGGCGTGCAGGATAAGGCGTGTGGAGTCGGCCTTGGGGTCGCAGCCGACGATGAGGATCTTCTGGCCCATTTCGGCCAGCGCCGCGAGGGTGTTCTGTGAGGTGGTGGATTTTCCGATACCGCCCTTGCCGTAAAACGCGATCTGTCTGAGTGACATTGCAGGTCTCCTATGTTTCCAGTCTCGATTCGTTCAAGTGTCCGGAGTGTGGTGACTCCGGGATCTTTGCCCAGCTCCGCGCCGTGATGGCTTTCTGCCTGCAACGCTTCCTTGGTCTTTGTATCGTTTGCAAACCGGGTCGCCGATCGCCACGTGCCTTGACTAGAGCAACAGCCGTGCCATGTGCCCTATGCGACGGTAATTCACTGTTTTCCTGCACGAAAGCGCGCGGTGTCGGCGACTGTCGCCGGTCGCCGACCATGTGGCGAGTCCGACAATCCGGGGGGCTCTGTCGCAAACGAGACAGAGTTGCTCGCGCCAAAAGCGGCGAAAAACCCTTGTGCCACCTGAGTTCACACCGTGCTGTGCCCGCGGTATGGGTCTTGCTATATCACTAGGTAGTGTCCATCCATAAACACCGTTTTCACCGCAGAGACGCAAAGGACGCAGAGAAATTCTTTAATGAAAACAATTAAACACTTTGCGTTCTCTGCGTCTCTGCGGTGAGTTTATTTCTTTATGGATGAACGCTAGGTAGCCCGGATGGAGCGCGGCGAAATCCGGGAAACCAAGGCGCACGACGGACAACACCGGATAACCGCCGCCGCGTCGAGGTGAACTCCGTCTTTAATACCCCCGGATTCCGGCCTGCAGCCTCCATCCGGGCTACAGTTTTTTCATTCTGGCAAGAGGATTCGGTTATGCAGATCGGTGTGGACAGCAATCTGGCCGTGGACAACAAACGCGTGTTCGTGGTCGATGGGGATGAAATCACGCGCCTGGCGACGGTGTTCATGCTGCACGACGAACACGAAACGCACGAACTTGTGGATCTCGCCGCCGTCTACAGCAAGGCGCGGGAATGGAAACCGGACCTGCTGGCGCTGGGTGTGGGTGTGGTGCAGGCGTCTGGGATCGGCGTGCTGGCGGAGATCAAGCAGCGCATCCCCGGCGTGAAGATCCTGTTGCTCGCGGACGCCGGTGCGGATGAGTTCGTCCGGTCCTGCCGCCAGGCGGGCGCCGACGGCGCGTTCATCAAGCCGCTGGAGGTGGGTGGACTGCGCGAGCGGGTGGCCGCGTTGCTGGGCCGGCGCAAGCCCATCGTCATCCATGCCGTTTGAGGCGCACGGCGTTCCCTACGGCCACAGCACCAACCTGGTGGGTGTGCCCGCGGGACTCATCGCCAGCAGCGCCTTCAACGACTACCCGGTGCCGCTGTCCATCCGCGGGGTGCGCGAGACCAGCCGCGCGCTGTTCGTGATGCTCGACCAGGCGCGCGACGCCGCGGAAGCGGCCGAGGCCTTCGAGAAATACCTGTGCGCGGTGTTCGCGATAGACGGTGAAACCCGACCGGCCAGCGATGACCGCCGCTTCCGCGCCAGTTACCGGCAACTTCTGGAAGGCTGGGGTTACGACGCCAACGGTGCGGCGGGCGCCGTCCTCAAGGGCTGGGTCGAGAGCCGCTTCGGGCTGCTGCCGGTTTTCCACAAGGCGCCGCTGCGGCGCGTCGGCTCGGAGGCCTGGGTCCGTTATGTGGAAGACAAGATGTCCCCCCGCTACCACAACAACAGCATCAACCTGCAGCTCGACCTGCTCTATGAGTTCTGCCAGTGGGCGCGCGCACGATTCCACGGCGGCGCGCGCCACCTCACGCTCTACCGCGGCGTGAACGACTTCGCCGAACATGAGATACTCGCGCGCCCCGATCGCCACAGCGCCCTGGTGCGCATGAACAACCTGGTGTCGTTCTCGGCGGAACGCGCGGTCGCGGACGCCTTTGGCGACACCCTACTGGAGGCGCATGTGCCGGTGGCCAAGCTGCTGTTCTTCCGCGAGCTGCTGCCGAACCATCCGCTCAACGGCGAATCCGAATACCTGGTGATCGGCGGCGATTACCGGGTGCGCCTGAGTTATCTCTGAAGCGATGGACTGGGAAGACATTCAAAATCGCGCGCTGGGGGCTTATCTGGGGCTGGCCGTCGGCGACGCCCTGGGCGCGACCGTCGAATTCATGCTGCCGCGCGAGATCGCGGCGGCCTACGGCGTGCACCGCGACATCCGCGGCGGCGGCTGGCTGAAGCTCAAGGCCGGGCAGATCACCGATGATACGCAGATGTCGCTTGCCCTCGGCAACGCGATCATCGCGCGCGGCGGCTGGGATACGCGCACCGCGGCCGATGCCTTCGTCGCCTGGCTCAACGGCAAACCGGTTGACGTCGGCAACACCTGCCGCCGCGGCATCCGCCGCTATCTGCTGGACGGCAGCCTGGAGACCCCGCCCAACGCGGGCGATGCCGGCAACGGCGCCTGCATGCGCAATCTGCCGGTGGCGCTCGCCACCCTCGGCGCCGCGCCGGCCTTCGAACACTGGACGCTCGCGCAATGTCACCTCACCCACCAGCATCCGCTGTCCGACGCCGCCACACTCGCGCTCGGCAGTATGGTGCAGCAGTTGTTGCAGGGCGGTGGCTTCAATGCCTGCCGCGCGGAGGCCAACCGGCTGCTCGCGCGGCATCCAGAATTCCGTTTCGACCCGTATCCCGGACGCGCCACGGGCTATATCCTCGATACCGTGCAGACCGTGTTACACCACTTCTTCCGCACCGACAGCTTCGAAAGTTGTGTCACTGATGTGGTCAACCGCGGCGAGGACGCCGATACCACCGGCGCGCTGGCCGGCATGCTGGCGGGTGCGGCTTATGGCGTGGAGGCTATCCCGGCGCGCTGGCTTACCGCGCTCGACCCGCGGGTGAAACGCCAGATCGAAATGCAGGTCAACGCACTGCTCAGCCTCGCCCGCAAGCATTTCACCGCCCGCAATGGAGCCATCGCATGACCACCGTGATCTTCTATGAAAAGCCCGGTTGCGGGAACAATTCCCGCCAGAAACACTTGCTGCAGGCGGCCGGTCATGAGGTGATCGCACGCGACCTGCTCGGCGAACCCTGGACCGCCGCGCGTCTGCGCGAATTCTTCGGGGATCTTCCGGTCAGCGACTGGTTTAACCGTGCCGCGCCGCGCGTGAAATCGGGCGAGCTGGTGCCGGAAGTTCTCGATGCAGAGACGGCGTTGCAACTGATGCTGGCCGAGCCGTTGCTGATACGCCGTCCGCTGTTGCAGGTGGGCGAACAACGCCACGTGGGTTTCGATGTCGACGCCATCCATGCCTGGATCGGGTTGCACACGACCGTAGATCAGCTCCGCGACAGGGATCTGGAAGGCTGCCCGCGCAGCCATGCCACGACACCTTGCCCCGA
Organism: Gammaproteobacteria bacterium; assembly: GCA_020027635.1. Taxonomy (GTDB): domain Bacteria; phylum Pseudomonadota; class Gammaproteobacteria; order UBA9214; family UBA9214; genus CAVQCA01. The sequence goes on along the minus strand of JAHKKL010000213.1, from coordinate 620 downwards.
GCCGCAGCATGAGTAGTATCCCCCCAGCATAACTGGGTGGCGTTATAACTGCATGATGTACTTATGTATTAATGGTGGCCAGGGACGGAATCGAACCGCCGACACGGGGATTTTCAGTCCCCTGCTCTACCAACTGAGCTACCTGGCCGGGGGTGGGTATTAAAGCCGCAGACCCGAGGCGAGTCAAGGCGGCCCCTATTATTCACCCCGGCGGGGAGAATTAACAGCCTGTGGATGGTCAATCGCCGGCCTTGAGCGCCCATCGTTTACTTCAAACGATCCGGGGACACGAATCCGCCGGGCAGCGCGGAGCCGCCGCCGAAGAAAAACTTTTCCATCTCCTGCTCCAGAAACTTGCGCGCCTTGGGATCCGCCAGCGAGATGCGGTTTTCGTTGATCAGCATGGTCTGGTGACGCATCCAGAGCTGCCAGCCCTCTCTCGAGACGTTCTCGAAGATCCGTTGTCCCAGTTCGCCGGGATAGGGCGGCGCATCCAGTCCCTCGGCTTCCTTCCCCAGTTTCACGCAATTCACCCGTTGGCCCATGTATTACCCCTTTCGCTGTTGTTGAGTATAACGCTGCAGCAGTCGTTCCACCGGCGCCGCGAGACCCCGCTCACC
>JAHKKL010000021.1 GCA_020027635.1 Gammaproteobacteria bacterium | reverse complement strand
CACGGTAGAGCCGGTGTTGAAGGATCCGGATGCCATTTACAAAAAGGATGGTGATAAGGATACCGCCGGATAGTCGCCATGAATACAACACTGGAGAAGCTCGCCGCGGCAATCGAACAGCGCAAACGTGCTGACCCGCAGCGCTCGTACGTCGCCAGCCTCTATGAAAAGGGGCTGGATGCCATTCTCAAAAAGGTCGGGGAAGAAGCAACCGAAACGATACTTGCCGCCAAGGGTGATGACAATGCCAGGCTGGTCAGTGAGACTGCCGACTTGTGGTTCCACACACTGGTGATGCTGGCCGCGCGAGATTTGGGTCCGGCAGATGTACTGGCTGAGTTGAACCGGCGCTTCGGGCTTTCCGGCCTTGAAGAGAAGGCGGCGCGCGACAAGTAGCACGCTAGCGATGTAAATTACATGGGTGGTATCGACCGACAGGTCAGGAGTAGGAGCTATGGGTATAAGTATCTGGCATTTATTAATCGTTCTGGTCATCGTGATGGTGTTATTCGGCACCAAGCGCCTGGGCACCATCGGATCAGACTTGGGCAAGGCGATTAAGGGTTTCAAGCAGGCAATCCATGAAGGCGAGGAAGAAGGGCAGGGCGACAAGAAACTGGAGAGCAAGGAAAGTGGACGGGTGATTGACGGTGAGGTCACCGGGCGCGACAAGGACAAGGTGTGAGCCTGCTCCGAGAATGAGCGAGCAACCGGGCTGACTATGTTCGATATCGGCTTTTCGGAGATCGTCCTCATCATGGTGATCGCCCTGATCGTGGTGGGGCCAGAGCGCTTGCCACGGCTTGCCCGCTCTACCGGTTTGTGGATCGGAAAGATTCGGGGGTTTGTTGCATCCGTGAAGGCGGAAATCGATCACGAACTTGCCACTGAGGAACTCAGGAAAACACTGGCCCGGCAGGCGGAGATGCCCGAACTTGAGGAAATCATCGAAAAGACCGGCAGCATTCAGCCGTCTGAGAAGAAAGCGGCAGAGACACCTTTACAGAAGGAAGGTAAACAGGTGGCGGGTTCTGTAGAAACTGCTCCCCGTGATGTGATGGATGACAACAAACCGTAAGCAAGACCCGTCGTCGCCTGACGATAGCGAACAGCCGTTTATCTATCACCTGATTGAGTTGCGCAATCGTCTGCTGCGTATTGTGCTCGCGGTTGCGGTTATCACTCTTGCGCTGATGCCATTTTCAAATTTCCTGTTTTCGAGTCTATCCGGCCCATTGACCTCCCATCTCCCGCAAGGGAGCAGCATGATCGCTATTGAGGTTGCCTCGCCTTTCCTGATCCCGTTCAAGCTGACGCTGGTGCTGGCCATATTCATCGCGATGCCGTATGTGCTGTATCAGGTATGGGCCTTCGTTGCGCCCGGACTCTACCAGCATGAACGCCGCCTGGTTCTGCCGCTGCTGGCATCAAGTACCGTGCTGTTTTACACCGGTGCGGCGTTTGCCTATTTTGTCGTTTTTCCACTGGTATTTGCGTTTTTTACCAGCACCGCACCGGCGGGCGTGTCGGTAATGACAGACATCAGCCGTTATCTGGATTTCGTCCTCACGCTGTTTTTTGCCTTCGGTGCCGCGTTTGAGGTACCTGTCGTGACAGTCCTTCTGGTGTGGACCGGGATGGTGACACAGGATAGCCTGCGGCAGAAACGTCCCTACATCATCGTTGCTGCGTTTATTATCGGTGGAGTGCTGACGCCACCGGATGTCATTTCACAGACACTGCTCGCTGTTCCAATGTGGATGTTGTTCGAGCTTGGACTCTTTTTTTCAGGCTGGTTTATGTCGAAACGGGGTAATATGTCGGGCGGCATCGGTGGCGGGGGCGAGTACAAACCGCTCACCGAATCCGAGATGAATGCCGAACTGGATCGCGTTGACGCCGGTCGGGACAAGGACTAGCGTTTTCCAGAGTAGGCCTCGATCGGTATGGGGTCGTTCTCCCCGCTTTCGTGAAACGGTATCTCGACGGGTTCGCCGTAGAGGCCGATTTCTATGGGCATCGGTCTGGCAATGGCGTATCCCTGCGCGTAGTCCACGCCGATATCACGCACAGCCTGCAATGTTACATCATCCTCGACGAACTCGGCGATGGTTTTTATATCCATCGTGTGTCCGATATGATTTATGGCCTTTACCATTGCCTTGTCTATCGTGTCATTAACCATGTTCTTCACGAAACAGCCATCGAGCTTGAGGTAATCGACGGGGAGGTTCTTCAGGTAACTGAATGAACTCAAACCGACACCGAAATCATCCAGTGCAAAGCGGCAACCCATGTCGCGCAGCATCGATATCATGTTGGATGCGTTGCATAGATTGGCAATGACAGCGGTCTCGGTAATCTCAAAACACAGGAGACTGGACGGGATGCCACTGTGCTTAATATGGTTGACGAGGAAATCCGTGAATCGTTCATCAGACAATGATTGGCCGGACAGGTTGATACAGCATGTGCTGACTTGCTTTAGGAGCCGTTCCCTGTCAAGCGTCAGCATCCTGAAGGTGTTTTCAATCACCCAACGGTCAATAGCCGGCATGAGGGAATAGCGCTCCGCGGAAGGAATAAACGCACCCGGTCCGACAAGTTCATTGTTTTCATCGAGCATGCGTATCAGCACTTCTCCATGGATGGTGGTTTTTTCGCCCTTCGTTCTGTTGAGCTTGGCTATCGGCTGGAAAAAGAGGCGGAAGCGTTGCTGCTCGAGCACATCCTGGATGCGCTGTACCCATTGCATTTGGCCATGGCGTTCAACCACCGCCTCATCATCGGGTTGGTAGATATGGATGCGGTTGCGTCCCTGGTCTTTCGCCAGGTAACAGGCTGAATCTGCCGCGCTCAGAACGTCGGTCAGGGTACCGCTTTCCGCTGTGATCGCCACCAAACCGATGCTCGCACCAACCCTGAAGACCTTGTTGTCCCAGACGAAGCGGAAATTTTCCACGATCTTGCGCAGGTTTTCGGCCGGATCATGCGCATTCTCCATCGAACAGCCCTCGAGAAGCACGCCGAACTCATCACCACCGAGACGTGCCAGCGTATCGGCCTCGCGCAGTTCCAGGCGGAGCTTGATGGTGAGCTGCTTGAGCAACTCGTCACCCGCGATATGACCACAGGTGTCATTTACCACCTTGAAATTGTCGAGGTCTATATAGCACAGTGCATGCCTGGTGTCGGAATTGCGTGCATTATCGAGTGCATGCTTGACACGGTACTCGAATTCGCGCCGGTTTATGAGGCCCGTCAGCGAATCATGCGTGGCCTGATAGGACATCTTCTTGGCGAGGCCGCGCAATTCGGTCACGTCGTGGAACACAAGGACAACGCCGGTGATATCCGAGTTCGAGTCCCTGATGGGCGAGGCATTGACTTCGATCGAGAGGCGTTGATTCCGATAGCGGTGGATCAGCAGCAGATGACCCGCCAGCATGGTGCTTTTGCCCATCTCGAGGCAAAGTTTGACGGGATCGGGTGGTGATTCGAGGGTTTTCTCGTCAACGACCTTGAGCACCTTCGCCATGGGTTTGCCGCGCGCGTCCTCCAGTTTCCAGCCGGTTGACTGCTCGGCCACCGTGTTCATGTATTCGATGTCGCCATTCATGTCGGTCGTGACAACACCGTCGCCGATGGAACCCAGTGTTACCTGGGCGCGCTCCTTTTCCTGGTAAAGAGCCTCCTTCGCCTGTTTGAGCGCCGTGATATCGCGGATGGTTCCTTCTATGCCGATGATTTCGCCATCGATTCCGTATTTGTAATGGGAATTCTCCGATATCCATATATGGGAACCGTCCTTGTGCATCAGCCGAGTCTCAAAATGCTGCAGTCGGCCGTAATTTATGTCCAGGGCATGCCTAAAGTCCTCGTGATCATTTTCGTTGACATAGAACTGTCGAATATCTTTTTCAATGATCTCATCGGGACTGTATCCAAGTAGATGCCTGATGGAGGGGGTGGCCCAGAGCATTTTTCCATCGATGTCGGTCTGGTATATGGTGTCCTGCATGCTGTCGAATATGGCGCTCAGGCGTTGTTCCGAAGAACGTATGCGCTCCTCCGCGAGCCGGCGTTCCTTGATATGTTCCTGCAGTTCCTGATTGAATTTCTCCGAATCGCCTTTTGCCTGTTCTGCCGTTTCCCTCGCAATGACAAGTTTGCGGATGAGTTCCGTATTATGCGAACCGAGACTGAATGACTTCTCCAGTATGCTGCGCATGGTCCGTGACGAGGTAAGCATCAGGGCGGCAAATACGACCGACAGGATGCCTAGCGACAGCTGGATATTCTTGCCCTGATAGAAAAACCACGCGGTAATCGGTAACAACGTCGGTATCACAAAGGCGGCAATCGTTTTCGGAGAGGATTGCATGGATACATAGGCAGTCAATGAAATGCCAGCCAGTACAAACAGGACGAACAGCTGATGGGTGAGAGTGCCGAAGAAGGCGGCAAAGATACCGAGAGTACCCCAGCTTATACCGGAGATCATTGCGCCAATGATATACTGCCTGCCCCAGAATTCGATGTCGTCCATGGACCCATCCGAGCTCTTTCCGGATATGAACAAAGAGCGGGCACCCACCGTCACAATAATCGCGATTGTCCAGCCGAGTAGCAACCCCGGAGGTGCGAGATCCCAGAAGATGGTGGTAACAATCGCGGCCATCAGAATGCTGATGATCAGTTCCGTCTGCACCTGCTGATACAGCAGCTGGACCTGGTCCGCACGAAACTGCCAGCGGTTCAGGCTGCGGCGTTCAGTTAATCCCGAGGTTGCGTTGGCCGGTTCCTGCGCATAGGCCATTTCCGTCGCGGCCATGCCGTTATCGTCTTCGTTACGCATCGTGATCACATTGCCGATGGATGGATATGTTTGTTATCTGCATGCAAATTCAGGTCAATTACGGTATGAATTGCCACACAACACCATCGGGAAAAACACTGTAAACTTTAATGCTTACTATGAAATTAATTCATAATATTCAGCTAATTACGAAAATACGGTTCTGGGAAGAATTAAATGATGAAAATACATGCAGTTACGGGAGCGGACTTTCGGTATTCGCAGCGGCGGGGATTTCATCCAAGTGCTGTCGCAGATATGAACTCGGTGGATGGTGAATGTTCACCACGAAATAGCTGCCATGACTACGGTGTTATATAGGCCTTGCATTGAAAAAATGTTTTATTATCTGCAGGCAAGGCGTGTCGAATAATAAGTCCTAAGGGGAAGTGAAGAAATGCGTTTTACCATAGCAGGAACCCCAATCAGGCGGCTGTACACGGTCGCCGGACTGCTGGCGGCAGCAGCTATGCCGGTGCCGGTGATAGCCAACACCCTCCTGCGCATGCAGACCGACCTAGGAGGAATCGATATCGAACTGTTCGATACGCAGGCGCCGCAGACTGTCGGGAATTTTCTCAACTATGTCACTGACGGTGACTATGACGGGACCTTCATCCATCGCAGTGCTAGGAATCCCGAGCCAGGTGGACCACCGTTTGTAATCCAGGGCGGAGGTTACATATTCAATGGACCACCGGGTAGTTTTTTCAGTGGCGGGACAAGCCACATTCCAACTGACGCCCCAGTAGTAAACGAGCCGGACCCGGTTAACAGGCCGAATGTACGCGGCACCTTGGCGATGGCGAAGACCAGCGATCCCAACAGCGCGACCAGTGAATGGTTCTTCAACTTGGCGGACAATGCGAGTCTGGATGATCCAAATAACTCTGGCGGATTCACTGTTTTTGGTCAAGTTTTAGGCAGTGATATGGATGTTTTGGATGCAATCGCTGGTCTTTCGCGTTGTAAAGATGTTGCGCCCCTGTCATTTCTTTGCGGTTCGTTTCCGGAAGTTCCCGCGGTCGACTGGGATCAGACGGTAAGTAACGATACCTTGATCAACATCATCCATATTGGTGTTGACAACGACGGCGACGGCGCCATCGACTCTCTCGAAAATGCCGCGCCGAATAACGGCGATGGCAACAATGACGGAACCCTAGACAGTACCCAGGTGAACGTGGCGTCATTTCCGGACAGCGCCGGTGACTATGTCGTAATCGAGACCCCAGCGGCAGTGGCAATCCACTCCCTGGATATGCTGGGAACCACGTTCGCCCTGGCCAATCCGCCGGCATTTCCCGGGCTGTTCGATGTGCTGGATTTCAGTCATGGTTTTGCCGGATTTGATCTTGCCGGCATCGCACCTGGCGCAGCTGTCAACGTCACCGAAACACTTACCGCCGGCGGTGCGGCGGACACCTATTATGTCTTTGGCCCAACGACGGACAACATTACACCCCACTGGTACGAGTTTATCTATGACGGGATAACGGGCGCCGAGATCATTGGAAATGAAATCATCCTGCACTACGTGGATGGGGGTCGCGGGGATACTGACCTTGATAATGCCAATGGCGTCATCAAGGCATCGCCAGGGGGTCCCGCAATCAATCTCGATGCCGATGGTGATGGTATACCCGACACGGTAGAGGATGCCGCACCAAATGCGGGTGACGCCAACAACGATGGCACGCCCGACAGTGTTCAGGGCCATGTGGCTTCGCTGCCGGACAGGAACGGCGCCTATGTCACCCTGGAATCCAATGCCTTGCTGCAGTTTACCGCTGTTTCCATAGTGAGTGCGCCACCCGCAGGAGCTGATGCCCTTCCCGGAATCACGTTTCCCAACGGTTACCTTTCATTCGGGTTATCAGGTGCCGCACCGGGCGGGGGGTTCACTGTGAAGGTGACGCTGCCGCAAGGCGCTGCACCGAATACCTATTACATCTACGGACCAACACCGGACAACACCACGGCTCACTGGTACGAATTCCTGTTTGACGGCGAAACTGGCGCGCAGATTGCGGGAAATGTAATTACCCTGAATTTTGTGGATGGCAAGCGCGGTGATGGTGATCTGGATAACGCCAATGGCGCCATTGCCACGAAACCCAGTGGTCCGGCGATCAATTCCGACTTTGATGGCGATGGGGTTACCAATGCCGTTGAAGACGGTGGCCCACACGGAGGTGATGGCAACAAAGACGGTATTGCTGACAGCGTTCAGGGTAACGCCGTGTCCTTCACCAACTTCATTAACGGCAAGTACGTTACCCTGGTCACTGCCCCGCCATTGCTGTTTAAATCGGCGGCCGATCAGACAGCGGCGCTGTTTGCAAATCCCTCAAAGGTGGTTGAAGGGCTTAACTTCCCTTATGGCCTGTTTGGTTTTAGCCTGATCGATCCGAATAATGCCGCCCTTGGCGCTGCGAGCGTTGTAGTCATCCTGCCGGAAGGCGAGTCGCCGACAACATACTATAAATATGGCCCTACACCCGATAATCCAGTGGCTCACTGGTACGAATTTCTGTATGACGGCGAGACTGGCGCCGAGATCAACGGCAATGTCGTCACACTGCATTTGGTCGATGGCAAACGCGGGGACTCGGACCTTGCGGCAAACGGCGCCATCGTTGACCCGGGAGGTCCTGCGCAGAAGGCCAACACTTCAGGTGCCAGTGGAGGCGGGGGCGGGTGCAGCCTCATCGGACAAGCAAGAAACCCGGCACAGGCAGGCGCCTGGTGGCTTCTCTTTACGCTGATTTTATTGCTGCGACTGGGATCAGCAGTCAGAACGCACATGCGTTCATAGCTTATTCAATTATGGTGGGCCCGCCAGGACTCGAACCTGGGAGCAAGGGATTATGAGCGGCCACCAGCGCCCTTAGCAGATTTTTGACGCTCTTTGAGGGGGTTTGAAACACCTTCATCAGCAAGGATTTCGATCTGGAAAGTTTTATCGGTCGCCACCGGTATCGGTGTTCAAAACATATCGAGATTATGAAGCGGATTTTTTATCTACCCTATGCCAATGGTGCGGAGGCCTATCTGATCAAGGAACTGATAACCAGGATTGCGGGAGTCGATCTAGCTTATATGTGGACTCTGCCGGGTCCGAGAGAGCATTACGGGTGGACCTGTACGTGGTCATAAAACGGGTGCGCAACCTATATGAAGGTGTGTTGAGTTGAAAATCTTGTTGGATTTATTCTGGCTTGATCTGATTCCAAGTGTTAGATGTATATTATGAGTTATGAATGTCTTAGATCGGTCAACTCGGAAGTTCGCACAAAACGAAAATGGCGCCCCTAAGGCTGCCAATGTCACTGATTAATTTTAAGCCGCTTTACGTCTAGCGATTCCAATCAGTCCCATCAGACCACTGCCGAACAACCTGACGGCAGTGGGCAGTGGTACCACGCTGACAACGCCCGGGTGCACGCGCCAGACATAGAGGGTTCCGTCCTTAGTAGGACTCCGGCTGGGCCGTGCCGTAGCGCCACGAGCCATCCGGCTGAAGGCAGGCCGTGCCGTATCCATCCACCTGTTTTCCGCCGACCATAATCTTCGTGCTGTACTCCCGCTCCTGCAGGCACGGATTGACCGACGCGGTGTTTGCATATTGGGGCGGTGGCGGCGGCGCACTGTTCGTCTGCGGATAGTAGCCCTGATCCGCGGTGTTGCGGTGCTGATAGGCGTTGAGCCCATAGCCGAGAATGCCACCACCTAGCAAGCCGATCCACAGCTTGTCGTTGTTGTTATTGTTATTGTTGTGATGGTTATTCTTGCCGCACGTGGAGCACGAGTAGGAGGGATAATAGTGCGGGTAATTATGGGGATAGTAATGGGGATAATAAGGCCCCCTGCCCGCGTAATGGCCATAGTAGCTGTTGTTGTAATGGGTGTTGTAATGCTCATTACTTTTGTAGCCACCCTTGTTCCAGCCATGATCATGATCATCATCGCCACCCTCACCGGCCCAGGCAGCACCCGGCACCGCGAGGATCATGGCCATGACTGCCGCCAGCGCGGTTGAGGATTTACGATACGTGTTCATAATTGCCTCCTGGGTAGTGATCACGGTTATGTATAACGCGGCGCCCTGAAAAGGGGTGACAACCCGCCAAACCATATCGGCACCGTTTTGCGCAACTTCATCCTGCTGTTTTTAATTCACCACCAGACTGCAGCAATAAAAAAGGCGACCCGGAGGCCGCCGTGCAGGTGATGCACAGTTATTGAGTCGGAGCCGTCACGGTGCGTAGGTCAACCATCGAGTTGTGATGCTATCCAGGGCATGGAAACCAGTGCGATGGCGGTGGCGACGATATAAATCTTCAATTCACCTAGCCATGCGAGATACTGCAGACCTGGATCACCTAAAAAGTAAATTGCCATCAGCGCAATAATCACCTTGTTCATAATCATCTCCGTCACTACCTGCTGTTTCGATGGTTATATATTGAATCGGCAGTGACAATATTTCCGTGACTGCTGACATGCCGGATTTGAACGCGCATCACAAATTCACACAAAAAAGCGAACTGTAGAGTACCATGCGTCATCTCGGCGTTGAGGTTGGATGCCTTGATGATTGCCGAGCTGGTGGAACTGTATCCTGCCGTGATGGCAGTGCCGACTGGTGCTGCCACCTTGCTTGAGATCGAAGGATTCAGACCACGGGCGCAGGACTTAGGGCGGCGTGTTCGGGGTTAAGGTGTGCCCACTTGAGTTGAACGGTGAATTACCGAGTTTGGCCACTTCCGGTCATTCCCTGCAAAAGAAAAACGCCCCCTGAAGGAGCCGTCTTTGTAACCATTCTGTCGCTTCCTTTCTTCTGGATTGGGTGTTGGCACTGACTATTAATACGTCGGCCGTTGCGGAGGCGGTCCGCAAGGACTAGTGGACTGCTTGAAACGATGCTGGCCTGACAGTCGGAAGTGGCCGCAGCGGAAGGCTCCGTGAACGGCAAGGAGCGTCTTCGTTAGAACCCGAAGGCCGTCATGCCATCGGGTGTGCCGAGCCCGGTGGGGCCATCGTATCCCGGTAGGGTCGTGCAGAGATAGCTCCCACCACAGCTACCGTTACTTCCCGAGGTCACATCGTAGAGGGCACTCATGTGGAAATACGGTTCACTCCCGTAGGTCACGGCAGTCCCATTCACACCATACAGCCCCGCGATCAGCGGTGCGCCCACGCTCGTGCCGCCAAACACCATCCAGGCGGAGCGGGTACGACTGGCGGGTCCGTAAACTGCAACGCCGGTATTGGGATCTGCGACCGCAGAGACGTCAGCGACCGCTCGTTTGAAGCACCCTGAATCCATCTGCCAACTCGGTTTCGGATACACGCTGCTGCATCCGCTTCCCGTGCCGCTCCATGCGGTCTCGCTCCATCCGCGGAGGGCGGTGCTGCTGTGAAGCAGGCTCGTGCCCCCTACGGCGGTCACGTGTGGCGATGAGGCTGGAAACTCGACGCCATAGCCACTGTCCCCTGAACTCACCGTAACAGCAATCCCAGGATAACTGTAATAAGGTTCGTAACTTGAGGTTCCGGATTCCGCACCGCCATAGCTGTTGCTGATGACGTGTGCTCCCATCGCGGCGGCCCTGTTGACCGCCAGCGCCAAGTTAAGATAGCTGTTGTTGTTGGCCTCCACCAGCAGCAATGAACAGTTGGGGCACATCGCGCTGGCCATGTCGAGGTCGAGCGCGGTCTCTTGCGACCAGCCGGTGTCGGTGCGCGGGTAATTACCTTGCACACCACTCTGGTTCACCTTCTTAAAGCAGCCATTTGCCGTGGTACAGGCGGGTAATCCGAACTTCGCGCGATACACCGCAAGATCGCTCTCTGCGTTCGGATAGCCAAAGGCGTCAACAATGGCGATAAGTGTGTTCGAGTCACCGGTACCTGCGACATTGTATGCACTATGTAAATCCGAGGGTCCGTACCCGGAAGGACCAGAGGTCGCCAGAGGCTGGCCCGCGTTGTCCACCACCACATGAGCATGGCAGCGAGCGGTGCCGGCGGCCGCGGGTCCAGGACAGACTGCAGCATGTTTCACGTGCGCATGCAGAGCTGATTGTTCACTGCCTACTGGCGTTTGTCCTTGCGCCAAAACGCTCGTCGCCAGCAAGACCCCAAGCATCAGGCCAAAGAGTGAAATGCTCGCCATTGTGTTACGCATCATCGTTGCTCCCATAATGGGTGTATAAGAAAATTAAAAAGCCTACTTTTACGCAATTCCACGGGTAGTTGACAGGCATCGGGCAGTCATTTGCCTATACGGTGACCGCGAAATCGTGCCGAATTCCACGGCTACCACGGAAACTCTTCCCTTTTCTTTCTCCATATTCCCGCAATCCTTGGCCAAATCTGGCCATCGGACAAGCCGTTACTCTGTAGCGGCTGCCGAGTGCTGTAACTTGAGTTGATTGGTCGGTTATTTTAAGGTTAATGGAGCAAGCCTGATGGCGGCGGCGCTCGTTTACTCACCACAACAGAAGCCGCTCAATTCCTGGGTGTCAGCAAAGCCCTATCTGGAACGGGACCGCTGGGCCGGTGCGCGAATCCCCTTCGTGCATGAGAGAGGGGACGGTGCGAGTCTACCTATGTGGTGGGGCTTTCCAGAAAATGGCTTAAGTGACGACCTGTTTGTTTCATTTATCATCAGAATTTTGACCATAAGAAACTCATCGCTCGCCAGATGCCATGGCCAATGGTGTAGAGGATAGCTGCTGCCAACCACACAAACACGACAAGCCCAACAGCATCAGACATATTCAGAACAAGTTGCTTACCACCGACAGTCATCAGTGGCAAGGTGAGCGGGAGAACATGGGAACCACCAACTGCCAGAAAGATACATACGATGAGGGCCCCCGTCAGGGCTTTGAGCATCCAATCAAAAAATGTTTTCATGTTTTAATTTCCCCCATTATCAGAATATTCTACAACCATTTACGCCGAATTAATCGATACCCTCACAGCACCCTGGCGACCGAGGCCACAGGCCGAGATTATCTGCGATCTGTCAATGCCGCTCTATGAATAGGAGGTGGTCATTATTACTGCAAATCAACAGACGCTGTTCTTGATGGCCTGGTACCTGAAGTGGACAAATCAACTGCCGATATAGAGCAGGCGCCACGAGC
>JAHKKL010000212.1 GCA_020027635.1 Gammaproteobacteria bacterium | reverse complement strand
GACTTCATCGAGGACACCAATATCGCCTCGCCGATCGATTCCGCTTCGATGGAAGGGCTCAAGGAGGCCACTCAGGATGTGCTGGCTGGCCTGACGCCACGCGAGGCCAAGGTGCTGCGCATGCGTTTCGGCATCGACATGAACACCGATCACACGCTGGAAGAAGTCGGCAAGCAGTTCGACGTCACGCGCGAACGAATTCGCCAGATCGAGGCCAAGGCTCTGCGCAAACTGCGCCATCCTACCCGCTCGGAACCCTTGCGCAGCTTCCTGGAAATTGATTAACTGCCGCACCGCATGCGACGATGGGCGAAACCACGAGGTTGGTCGCCAAAGGCCGCACGGTTATACTCTTTTCCGCGCAGCAAGTGTACGGGCCTGTAGCTCAGTTGGTTAGAGCAGGGGACTCATAATCCCTTGGTCCCAGGTTCAAGTCCTGGCGGGCCCACCATATCTCCTGGAAATCATGGCCTTATGGCATTCGGGCCGGGGGATTTTCAGGCGGGGCCAAGAGACTGCATAATTCGAGGACCGTCCAACTCTGTTGGCCGAGCAGGCTGGATCATCTGTTGTTCACGGGTGAGGAAGTGACTTCACTCTGCATGGCAATCACTAAATATCAAGGGAAATATTGCGATTTCTTATGACTCGTAAGCAGTCAATCTGGCAGTGGTTTAATTTTTTGATGGGTTTTAATTGTTTTAGATAACATTGAGAACTAAAGGATGGTTGCATTTATTTCACTACCCTGATTTCAACTTTTGCGACTCCCTTGCCGAGGTCAGCAATTCGAGAAAATGCAGCCTTTGTTAAGTCAATAATTCTTCCTTTAACAAATGGGCCTCTGTCATTGATTCTGACCGTAACTGATTTGCCATTAGTTAAATTTTTAACAATCACTTTGGTTCCAAACGGTAAAGTTTTGTGAGCTGCTGTCATTGCAGAGTTGTTAAAGGTCTCACCGCTGGCAGTTTTGCTGTAGTGAAATCTCTTGGCGTAATAGGAAGCCATGCCTGTTTCTTTATGACCGATTAATTCCGGATGAGGCTCGACCCTTGTGAGTCTGGCGCAGCCATGAAGGAACAATACAAATACTAAAAGAACAGCAAGTGCAGTGCTGACTCTTAAGTAATATTGAAATCCCTTAGAATTTCGTCCAACCATTATGCTTTCTTACTTGCATGTTGTTTCGCAGCGAAAGTAGATCAGGGTATTACATTGAACTTTGACCCGTCCAGATGAGGACCTGTCCGTTTTTCCAGGGTTCCCTCCTTTTCGATTCTGGCGATGCTGTTCCTGATCAAGCCACGTCCACATTCTTGTTTATCTGTCGCAGTGTCTCGATGATCTTCCTGCTCTCCTTCTCTCCGAACACGCCCTGATCGTTGATGTAGCTGAAGGGCGTGTCGTACATGGCCTTGGGTTCCATCACACCGTTCTACCTGAAATTTCAACAGCCCCGAAATAACCGATAGTTAGATTGCGTCGGGGCGATCCGTCGGGTAACGGGAACAGGGCCGGAGGTCGCGCCCCCCCTTCGGCGTCCGGTACCCGATGGCAGGCGGATGACTGCTTCAGTCCTCCGCGAAGTGTACCGATCACATCGACGAATCACGTTTTTAAGATACTGTCCTGAAAGTACTAATCGATTAACTGCGCCATCGCGCAGATTCCCGGTCCGACTCAACAGTTCTCCACCGCCAATCGTCAGGCGATGAAATGCAGTGGCAATTTTCTCATATCGCAATTTGTTTAACCCCTGCGAACACCCCATCCGGGAACCCGCCTTGTTGCTTCTGAAGGTGGCGGTTGAGCATTCGCTGCTGGATCTGTGCACCGGAGCACAGAAATTTTTTGACTCGTGCGGTTACCTATCCGGAGTGGTCCATCAGCACCGGTAACGGGCTCTGATGCACCTGGTTACCAAACGGAAGGGACTCGCTGAGGAACTGATTTATGAAGGAAACCTTAATCGATTACCGGCTGACCATCCGGGCTATGCAACTCGGACTGATCAAACTGCTGCTGACACTCAGTCTTGCCACGGCGAGTTTACCGGCCTTCAGCGCCAATAACCTCGCGCCGGTGATCAGCGGGACGCCTGCCACCTCGGTGGTCGCGGGCAGCGCCTACAGCTTCCAGCCCACGGCCACGGACGCCAACGGGGACAGATTGAGATTCAGCATCGCCAACAAGCCCGCCTGGGCGAGCTTCAGCGGCAAACGCGGGCGGCTCAGCGGCACACCCGGGTCGGCCAGTGTCGGGGCCTACAGCAATATCGTGATTTCGGTGTCTGATGGCCATGCGAGCGCGAGCCTGCCGGCGTTCAGCATCCAGGTCACTGCGCCGGCTGCCACCAACAGCGCACCGGTGATCAGCGGCACCCCAAGCACCACCGTGTTGACGGACAGCGCCTACAGCTTCCAGCCCACGGCGACGGATGCCGACGCGGACCCGCTGAGCTTCAGCATCAGCAACATGCCTGCCTGGGCGAGCTTCAGCACCACGACCGGGCAGCTCAGCGGCACGCCCGGGGCGGGTAGTGTTGGGACCTACAGCAACATCGTGATTTCAGTCACTGACGGCAAGGTGAGCGCGAGCCTGCCGGCATTCGCCATCCAGGTCGATGCCGTTACGGTTCAGACCGGAAGTCTGGCCTTGAGCTGGGAGGCCCCCGTTACGCGCGCTGATGGCACGCCGCTCTCGCTGGCAGATATCAATGGCTATCGGATCCATTACGGAAGATCGGCCAGTGACTATACCAGTCAAGTCGACCTGGCCGATGGTACCGCACAGCAAGTAACCCTGACCGATCTCCCCCTCGGCACTTATTACCTGGTCATGACGACCTACGATGTCACTGGCCTTGAAAGCGGTTACTCGTCGGCGGTAACCAAGAACGTTCAATAAGTATCAGGACAGCACCGCTGGACCGGACCCGGCGCACGTGGCGAGATGGTTTTCTGTGGAACAGATTATGAGCTCGACAGGCTGGTCTATGACCGCAACACGTGGATAGGCCGACTGAAAAAACAGCAATGTGCATTGTTGAGTATTGAGCAGTAGAGAAAGCACCGTGACACACCAGCAGTGATTGCATAAGTGTTGTTTTGCAGCGCAAGTTGACCCGGGTTTTGCATTGAACTTTGACCCGCTCGGGTGTCGTTGCCGGTCTCGGCGTTGTGGCAATGATGTTCTGGGGTAAAAGGAGCTGGGGGCCTTGTTTGTCGAGATCCTGGTGGTGGCCGAAGCGATGGGGCTAGTGAAGCTCGGCACCATCAGCCTGGATGGCACCAAGATCAAGGCCAACGCCAGTAAGCACAAGGCACTGAGTTGGGAACACGCGAACCGCTTGGAGGCGCAGCTCAAGCAGGAAGTGTAGGAACTGCTGCGTCTTGCCGAAGCGGCTGACCAGCGTTCGCGACCGGAGGAGATGGAGATTCCTGAAGAGCTCAAATGTCGCGCAGAGCGACTGGCGGCGATTGCTCGCGCCAAAGAGGAAATCCAGGCCCGTGCGCAGGAACGTTTTGCACGGGAACAAGCGGAGTTCGAAGATAAGCAGGCAACGCGTGAGGCGCGCGCAAAAGAGACCGGCAAAAAGCCGCGGGGCCAGCCGCCGCAGCCACCGACATCCGGGCCGCAGGCCAAAGACCAGGTCAACCTGACGGACGCGCAGTCGCGCATCATGCCGACCTCCAGCGGTGGGTTTGAACAGGCCTACAACGCGCAAGCCGGTGTGGATGTCGAGACGCACCTCATCGTTGCCCAGCATGTCACCCAGCACACCAATGACAAACAGGAAATCGAGCCGGCAGTAGCGGCTATTGGCCATCTGCCGCAAGCCCTTGGCGAGGCGGAAAACCTCCTGGCCGACACGGGCTACTTCAGCGCGGCCAATGTCCAGATGTGCGCGCAAGCAAGCCTCGTTCCCTTCATCCCGGAGGCGCGGGAGAAACACAATCTCCCCTTAACCGAGCGTTTCAGAGAGGATCCCGAACCGCCTCAGCATGCCACAACGGTGCAGGCCAATGAGACATCGGCTGCAGACCAAAGAAGGAAAAGCGCTTTACGCCTTACGCAAATCCACGGTGGAAACGGTCTTTGGCATCATCAAACAGGTTCTGGGGTTCAGGCAATTTCTGCTCCGCGGGCTGGAGTCAGTCCAGAGCGAATGGAGTCTGGTGTGTATTGGATGGAATTTGAAGCGCATGCATGCCCTGAGGGGATGATAAGTTGATAGGGAAGGCGCTTGCCGTTTGAAAACACGCACAGATTCTCTTTATACCCAAGAAAACAGCATGATTTTTTACTCGATGCCCTTGGCAAATCGAGGTTCAAGGCCAAGTCCGACAGCCTCCTAGGTTTCATTTTCTGATTTC
>JAHKKL010000211.1 GCA_020027635.1 Gammaproteobacteria bacterium | reverse complement strand
GTGGTGAATGCGCGGGGCGAGGTCACACACCGCGCGCCGGCCTGCGAGGAAGTCCTGTTTCCGGTCGAATTCGAGGCGGGTTCCGACGATGTGCGGCCGGTACCCGGTGAGTGTGTCCCGCATGCGGATATCACCGAGGCCGTTTACAAGGTGCTGCTGCTGGGCGTGAGGGACTACATTCACAAGAATCACTTCGAGGGCGCGGTGATCGGCCTTTCCGGCGGCATCGATTCGGCGCTGACGCTCGCCATCGCGGTGGACGCCCTGGGCCCCGACAAAGTCGAGGCGGTGATGATGCCCTCACGCTATACCGCCGGCATCAGTCTGGAGGATGCGCGTGCCGAGGCGCAGGCCCTGGGGGTTGAGTATCACGAGATATCCATAGAACCGGTTTTCAATGCCTTCCTTGCCGCTCTGGCGGAGAGCTTCGCGGGGCTGGCGGCGGATACCACCGAGGAGAACATTCAGGCGCGCTGTCGTGGCGTGATACTGATGGCGCTGTCCAACAAGAAGGGCGGGCTAGTGCTGACCACCGGCAACAAGAGCGAGATGTCCGTTGGCTATGCGACCCTGTACGGCGATATGGCCGGCGGCTTTGCGCCGATCAAGGATGTGCCGAAACTGCTGGTCTACCGGCTGGCGAACTACCGTAACAGTCTGGGCGGCGTCATACCCCGGCGGGTGCTGGAGCGGCCGCCGTCGGCCGAGCTGGCGCCGGATCAGAAGGATCAGGACAGCCTGCCGCCGTATGAAGTGCTCGATCCGATACTGGAACGCTATATCGAGCAGGACAGGAGTATCGAGGAGATTGTCGCCGAGGGTTTCGATGCCAGTGTGGTCTCACGGGTCGTGCGCATGGTGGACCGCAATGAATACAAGCGCCGCCAGGCACCGCCCGGGATCCGCATTTCCCGGCGCGCCTTCGGGCGTGACCGCCGATATCCGATTACCTCGGGATATACGTGTCCATCCAGAGAGAAATAAACTCACCGCAAAGACGCCAAGAACGCAAAGCCGTTTAACTGTTTTCGTTAAAGAATTTCTCTGCGAACTTTCGGCAATTGCTCCCTGCATCGCCTAAAGCGCCTACTTTTGGTGCACTACCTCCCGCATGGCCCAGGCCAGCCTCTCGACCGGTTCCCGGTCTCACCTTCTCCATGCAGTCGTGCGTCTTTGCGGTGAAAACGGTGTTTATGGATGAACACTAGCTAAAGCCAGCCGAACAGGCCTTTATCATGCTTCGGGTCACGTCCCTGCGACAGGGCGGGAATGTCGGGATTGTCGGGGTAGTTCAGTCGCAGTACGCGCAGCGCATCATCCGCGAGTTCATTCATCCCCAGTTTCCGGTAGACGCGCACCATGATGATCAGGGCGTCGGGTATCGATGTCGTGCGCTCGTAGTTCTCGATGACGTATTCGGCGCGATTCGCGGCTGCGATATAGGCGCCACGGCGCATGTAATAGTCCGCAACGTGCATTTCATAAAGCGCCATGTTGTTGCGCAGGTAAATCAGGCGCTGCGTCGCGTCGCCGGCGTACTTGCTGTTCGGGTAGCGCTTGACCAGCTGATAGAAGTCATCATAGGCCTGGTGCATGATCGTGGTGTCGCGTTGCGAGGGATCCTGTGGCAGGACCTTGTCTACGATCGTCTTGCCGCGGTTGTAGTTGGTCAGCCCCATGATGTACCAGGCATAATCGACATTCGGGTGGCGCGGGTTCATCTTGATGAAGCGCTGGGCCGAGGCAATAGCGGATTCGGGTTCATCATACTTGTAATAGGCGTAGGCGATCTCCAGTTCGGCCTGTTGGGCGTAGGTTCCGAACGGGTAACGGGCCTCGAGTTTCTCGAAATACTCGATGGCCTCTTTATAATCCTTGTCATTCAGGGACTCTTTGGCCGCGGAATAGAGCTGGCTTGCCGACCAGTCCTTGGTCTTGTCCACCTGTTCCGGCAGCAACGAGCAGCCGCCGGCCAGGAGCAGCAGGATCATCAGGAAATAACTCGACAAACGCATGGTCTTAGGGTATCAGAAATGACGTTAACAGGAATGGCAGCCTCCTAGCAGGCGGCAGAGTATAACCCAAACCCCGTTTTTCATGCCCCAATCCATCCACCTGTCAGTCAGCATTCCGGATCATCTCGACGGCCGGCGCCTGGACCAGGCCCTGGCGGAGCTGGTGCCGGATTATTCGCGCGGCCGTCTCCAGCAATGGATACGGGACGGGCAGGTGAGGCTGGACAACCGGGTGCCAAAGGTCAGGGAACGCGTACGCGGCGGTGATACGGTGTGCATCGATGCCGAGATCACCGGTGAGAGCGCCTTCGCAGCCGAGGCGATCGGGCTGGACCTGATCCATGAAGACGACCACCTGCTGGTCATCAACAAGCCGCCCGGGCTGGTGGTGCATCCCGCGGCCGGCAACCCGGACGGGACGCTGCTCAATGCCTTGCTGCACCATGATCCCGGGCTGGCGGCGCTGCCGCGCGCGGGGATCGTGCACCGCCTCGACAAGGACACCAGCGGCCTGATGGTGGTGGCGCGCAGCCTCAGCGCCCACAACAGTCTGGTTGCGGCCTTGCAGGAGCGCCGCGTCCGGCGGGAATACCTCGCCGTGGTGAACGGCGTGTTGACCGCCGGCGGCCGGATCGAGGCGCCGATCGGCCGGCATCCGGCGGACCGCAAGCGTATGGCCGTGGTGGCGGGCGGCAGGGAGGCGATCACCCATTATCGCGTGGTCGAGCGTTACCGTGCCCACACGCTGGTGCGGGTGCGACTGGAAACCGGCCGCACCCACCAGATCCGCGTCCACATGGCGCATATCCACTGTCCCGTCGCCGGCGACCCGGTCTATGGGGGAAGGCCGCGCCTGCCGCGCGGTGCCGGGGATGCGTTGAGGAGCGTCTTGCGGGATTTCAGACGCCAGGCACTGCATGCGCAACGTCTGGAACTGGTGCATCCCGCAAGCGGAGAACCCATGGCGTGGGAGGCGCCGTTGCCTGCGGATATGAAAATTCTTATTGAGGTCTTGCATGCCGATGCCAGTCGCGTGGGAGACACGGATGAGTACTGAATGGATTATTCCCCGGTGGCCGGCGCCGTCGCGGGTTCGTGCCGTATCGACGACGCGTCATGGCGGGATGAGCCGCCCACCGTATGCCGCCCTGAATCTGGCCGAACACGTCGGGGATGATGCCGCGGCGGTCGCGGCGAATCGCGGATATCTGGGGCAGGCCATGCGGTTGCCGTCCATGCCGTCGTGGCTGCAGCAGGTGCATGGCACGCAGGTGGTGGATGCCGCCGGGGTTACGCCGCCGGTTGTCGCCGATGCCGCCTATGCCCTCGAGCCGGGGGTGATCTGCGCCGTGCTGACCGCCGACTGCTTGCCGGTGTTGTTGTGCGATCGTGGCGGGCGCGCCGTCGCGGCGGCGCATGCCGGCTGGCGCGGCCTGGCGGCCGGGGTGATCGAGCAGACCATCGCCGCCCTGCCGGTGCCGGGCGATGAGCTGATGGCGTGGCTGGGTCCGGCGATCAGCGCGGAGGCCTACGTGGTGGGGGAGGAGGTCCGCGAG
Source organism: Gammaproteobacteria bacterium (assembly GCA_020027635.1). Lineage (GTDB taxonomy): Bacteria > Pseudomonadota > Gammaproteobacteria > UBA9214 > UBA9214 > CAVQCA01. The sequence goes on along the minus strand of JAHKKL010000211.1, from coordinate 820 downwards.
ACGTTCGTCACGCACGATCCGGCGGCGGAAACGGCATTCCGGCCTGCCGCGGGCGGGGGCTGGCATGCCGACCTGTACCGGCTCGCCCGGCAACGCCTGCAGAGCCATGGTGTTATCGCAGTTCATGGAGGGGAGTTCTGCACCTATCAGGACCCGGTTCGCTTTTATTCCTACCGCCGGGATGGCGTCACCGGCCGCATGGCGACGCTGATCTGGCTGCAGGATATATGAGGTACGGTTACCCTCAGGTATCATGACCGATCGCGAGTGAACCCGGGATGACCGAATGCCGCTGATAGTCTGGATCATAGTGTTCTGCCTGGTCGGCGGTGTACTGAGCGTGCTGGCGGCGGCGGTATTCCTGGTCCTCAAGGAGCCGCTGCGCAACCGGGTGCTGCCGCACCTGATCAGCTTCGCGACCGGCGCCCTGCTGGGGGCGGCCTTCATGGGGCTGCTGCCGCATGCGCTCGAGTCACCGGGCATAACCGACACCCACCTCATACCCATGACGGTACTGTTCGGCCTGCTGGGGTTCTTCCTGCTGGAGAAAATGGTGATCTGGCGGCATTGCCATGCCGAACAATGTGAAGTTCATACACCCGGTGAAATCCACATCCACGCAGAGAATGGCCGCCAGCGTTCCGCCGGTACGTTGATACTGATCGGAGACGGGCTGCATAACTTTCTCGACGGCGTGCTGATCGCCGGTGCCTTTCTCACCGACGTTCACCTGGGCATCGTGACCAGCCTGGCCGTGGCGGCCCACGAAATTCCCCAGGAAGTGGGCGACTTCGCCCTGCTCCTGCACAGCGGTTACCGG
>JAHKKL010000210.1 GCA_020027635.1 Gammaproteobacteria bacterium | reverse complement strand
CGAAGGGTGAACGGGAAATGCCATAAATGTCAGGCGATTTGTCCGTTCATGGTTCGACAGGCTCACCACGAATGGACTTAATCAGAGCTTCCTTAAGCGCAATTGATAGGAAGTAGCCGGGGTTGAGCGGCAGCGAAACCCGGGTTTCACTGCGTTCAACCCAGGCTACATTCTTAAGTGCCATTCCCGTCGGACACGACGCCAGCCTTCCCCGCGGCTAGCCCTCCCTCACCAAAATGGGGCACTCGGCGTTGCGGGGGGGGGGGGGTAGGCAACCGCCGTGTACGGGAGTTTTCCTTGCCGCCTCTTTGCACGGCAGGGCGGAGTAGGCATACTCGGGACGGTGACAGACCGCGCCCTCTCCACGGTCCCACGAGGCGTGCCGCAACAGGAGTTGCACGACCGCCATTTCCTCAACTCATTACGACCGGCCGCATTTGCGGCTGCACCGCTCCGCCGGGCTTGCCTGCATGAAGATCGACTGGAAAACCTACAATCCGGGAACGTTCTACGACGAAATGATCAGCACGCCCGGCAATGCACGAACCGCCTCCCGTGGCCTGGCGAGCTACCTGCAGTCGTTGAGCGACAAGGAACTGGCCCGCCGCCAGCGTGCCGCAGACCTGGCCATCGCGGAGATGGGCGTGACCTTCACGGTTTACACCGACGGCGAGAACATCGACCGCGCCTGGCCCTTCGACATCATTCCACGCGTCATAACCCAGAAGGAATGGTTGCGGATCCAGGAGGGGCTGGTGCAACGCGTTACCGCCCTCAACCTGTTCATCGACGACCTGTACAACGAGCAGAAGATCATCGCCGACGGGGTATTCCCGCGCGAGCTGCTGCTCAGCTCGAAAAACTACCTGCCGCAATGCACGGGTTTCCGGCCGCGTCACGGCGTGTGGGCCCATATCTGCGGCTCGGATCTGGTGCGCGACAAGGACGGCACTTTCTATGTCCTGGAGGACAACCTGCGCGTGCCTTCCGGGGTCTCCTACATGATCGAGAATCGCGGCGTCACCAAGCGGGTGTTCCCGGAGCTGTTTCGCCAGCACCGCATCCTGCCGGTGGACGACTACCCGGCCCAGCTGTTCGACATGCTGGCGTCCCTGTCACCGCGGCCGCTCGATTTCCCCGAGATCGTAGTGATGACGCCGGGTATCTTCAATTCGGCCTACTTCGAGCATTCCTATCTTGCCCAGCAGATGGGCGCCGAACTGGTCGAGGGCAGTGACCTGGTCGTCGGCAAGGATGACTGCGTCTACATGAAAACCATCAACGGTCTGCAGCGGGTCGATGTCATCTACCGCCGCGTCAATGACGAGTTTCTCGACCCGGCGGCCTTCCGCGAGGACTCGGTGCTCGGCGTGCGCGGCCTGCTTCGCGCCTGGCGCGCCGGCAAGGTCGCGCTGGCCAATGCACCCGGCGCCGGCGTGGCGGATGACAAGGTGGTCTACACTTATGTGCCCGAGATCATCAGGTACTATCTCGACCAGGATCCCGTCATTCCCAACGTGCCGTCCTTTCGCTGCGAGGACAAAACGCAACGCGACTACATCCTCGCCAACCTGGACACGCTGGTGGTGAAACCGGCGAACGAATCCGGCGGCTACGGCATGCTGATCGGTCCGCATGCCAGCGCGGCGGAACGCGGCAAGTTCGCCGGCCTCATCGAACGCTCGCCGCGCAACTACATCGCGCAGCCGGCCCTGTCGCTGTCCACGGCGCCGACCATCTGCGGACGCAGCATCGAGCCGCGCCACCTGGACCTGCGTCCGTTTATCCTGCAGGCCGAACGCACCCATGTCACCGCGGGCGGCCTCACCCGGGTCGCCCTGCGCAAGGGATCGCTGGTGGTCAACTCCTCGCAGGGCGGCGGCAGCAAGGACACCTGGATACTCGAAACACGGAGCAACTGACATGCTCTCACGGGTCGCGGAAAGACTGTACTGGATGGCCCGCTACCTGGAGCGCGCGGAAAACACCGCGCGGCTCGCCCGGGTCTACAGCTACCTGATGCTCGACCTGCCGAACGGCGTCGGCCTGAGCTGGCAGCAACTGATCGACATCACCGGCAACCAGGAACTCTACCGCAAACACCACCGCACGGCCGGCGAACGCAATGTCATGCGCTTCATCCTGAGCGACCCGGAAAATCCCGGGTCGCTGATCACGGCGCTGTCCATGGCACGCGAGAACGTGCGCACCACCCGCGACCTAGTGCCGAGCGAAGGCTGGGAACACGTCAACGAACTGTACCTGTTCGCGAAGAAAAAACTCGCCAACAAGACGCTGCCGCAGGGCCTGTACGAATTTCTTTCCGAAATCATCATGCGCTGCCAGCAGATCACCGGACTGCTTGAGGGCACCATGAGTCATGGAGATGCCTACCAGTTCGTGCGCATCGGCCGCAACCTGGAACGTTTCGACATGACCTCACGCATCATCGACGTGGGCTCCGCGACGCTGCTGGCGAGAGGCGCCGAGCTGGAACGCCTCGAAGGCCGCCTGTGGACCTATCTGCTGCGCGCGCTGAGCGCCCACCAGATGTACCGCCAGACCGTGCGGCGGCAGATCCGGCCGGAAATCGTGCTCGGCTTCCTGCTGCACGATGTGCGTTTCCCGCGCGCCATGGCCCACACGCTGGGTGAGATCCAGTCCTGTCTCGCCCTGCTGCCGCGCCACGAGGAAACCCTGCAGAGCATCTCCGAACTGTCGCGGCAGGTGCTTTCTTCCGACATCGGCAAGCTCTACCCGCAGGGCCTGCATGCGTTCCTCGACACGCTGCAGCTGGAACTCGGCGGACTGCATCGACAGATCGTCCACACCTGGTTCGCGCCCGTGCCTGATCAGACGGTTTGACTGCGACCGGCCCGCCGCGGGGGAAGGGACAAACCTGTTTTATTCCGCGTTTACCGCAACCCGCTCGGGCTCGCTCCAGTTGAAACTGTGCAGTTCCGCGAAGGCTTCCTTGAGTTTCTGATCCCAGGCGGCCTTGAGTTCGAGCAGATAGGGATCTTCGGCCTGGAACATATAGTGACGGCGCACGCTGAGGCTGTCCTTTTCGTAGACCAAGATATCGAGCGGCGGCCCCACCGTCGCATTCGAGCGCATGGTGGAGTCCATCGACACCAGTGCGCAAAGCGCCGCCTGCTCGAGGCTGGTCTTGCGGGTGATGATGCGGTCGAGGATCGGTTTGCCGTACTTGATCTCGCCGATCTGCTGGTACGGATTCTCGGGCGTGGCCATGATGAAGTTGCCTTCCGGGTAGATCATGAACACGCGGGGGTTGCCGCCGGTGATCTGCCCGCCGAGTATGAACGAGGCGCTGGCATCGAAAGAGGCGCCAGCGCTCGTCTGGGCATGCTTCTGTTGCTGTGCGGAACTGAGCTGCCCCAGGTATTCCGCCGCTTCGGTCATATCCTGCACCGAATGGAAACTCGGCTGATTGCCCTGCTTGATGTCGCGTTTGAGCTGGGCGATCACCGACTGGGTCGTGGCGAGATTCCCGGCGGTCAGCACCACAAAGGCGCGTTCCCCCTCGATACCGAAGGTGAACATCTTGGTGTAGGTACTCAGGTGATCGACGCCGGCATTGGTGCGCGAATCCGATGCAAACACCAAGCCTTTATCGATGGTGATGGCAAGACAATAGGTCATGGTTTGAACCTGTACTACCCGGGTGTAGCGTGTTTATTGACCATGGTAGAGAGTCGCCGGGAGCGGCGTCAACAGTTGTTTATACTACGTTGTATTACAGGGTAACTCATTCAATTTCCGGAGCGGGCATGAGCCTACGATGCCGCCACCATGCATGTGAGTCGCCGTTGCGGCAAGACAACCCGATGAGGCGCACTGTAGTGCCGCGTTGCCATGCAGGCGATCCCGTTAGCACTTCCCGCACTCGTGCAGCGGGGCCGTGCGGGGACGATGCCGCCTGCAGGCCGGCTGGCGGATTTGCCTCATGAGTTCCACCGCCATCGTCTGGCTGCGCCGGGATCTGCGGCTCGCGGACAACCCCGCGCTGGCCGCGGCCACTCGGGCATGTGACCGCGTCATCCCCGTCTATATCCACGCGCCCGGCGAGGAAGCCCCCTGGGAACCGGGTGCCGCCAGCCGCTGGTGGCTGCACCAGAGCCTGCACGCCCTGCAGGATTCCCTGCGACAGCGCGGTTCCCGCCTGCTGCTGCGAACCGGTGCGAGCCTGGTGACGCTGCGGGAACTGGTTGCCGGGACCGGGGCGCGGGCGGTGTACTGGAACCGCCGCTATGAACCGGTCGTGCAGGCACGTGACAAAACCATCAAGGCCGCTCTCGTAGATCAGGGTATCGAGGTCCACCGCTTCAATGCGGCTCTGCTGTTCGAACCCTGGGAAGTAAAGCGCGGGAATGGCGGCCCTTACCGCGTCTTTACCCCG